>JAQIBS010000058.1 GCA_027858965.1 Kiritimatiellia bacterium | reverse complement strand
GTCCGCCGGTCCCAGAGCCTGGGACCCTCCACAGAATTGCGTCTGTATTGACTGAACTTGGAGGGACGGTGGCTCACCGTCCGCGGTCCCAGAGCCTGGGACCCTCCACAGAATTGCGTCTGTATTGACTGAAGATGGAGGGACGGTGGTTCTCCCTGTGAAGAAATGTGGCTACGCGGAAATGAAAATGCGGGAGATCCTCAAAAGATTATCGTGAGTGGATTGAGAATTACATCAAACGTGGAATGATTTTGAAAAAAAAGGGACATATGTTTAATCGATATTTAATTGCCATCACTTTGGTTTTGGCATATTCGTTTGCCGCAGCCGAGCTGGCACCCGTTCCAGCGCACGTCGACACAGAGATCTCCCCTGCTCCGCCTTCTGGGCCTGTCTTGAAGCTGGACTATGCCGGGCAGCCGGAAAACGACATGCGGATCGCGGATTTCCTGTATTTCGTAGCATTGATTTCGCCGGAGCCGGTGACGGTTTCAGAGAGCCCGACCAATACACTGATGGTTCGCGTGTCAGACATCCGGCAGAAGTCGGGGGAGGACCGCTTTTCAATCAACCTGGAGTTCGAAGTGTCAGGGCAAGGCTTCCGGCATTACGCCGTCGATCAATCGGAGAAATTACGTTGTCAGTCGCATCAACTGGCAGCCGGAAAGATCTTGAAAAAGCAACTCGATTATATCCGGTATGAAGGGCCGAGCAAGGGGCGTTTGGAGGTTGTAGGCCAGATTGAAGAAGAGGTGAAGACCGTCACAGCCGTCCGCCTGCATTTCAACGAAGGCGCTGCCGCCAGTCCCGTGACCATTGGCCTGAAAGATGTGCGGATGGTCGATGGCGTGGTGAAGTTTGAGAACGAGCTTGTAGCGTGCATCAACATTCTGGAGTTCACCCGGGAGGGTGCTACACCCCACATCGGTTCAGTGAAGCGAAAGAAAGCAGGGAACAACCTGTTTCAGAGGCTGAAGGGCCGGGTTATTGGCGTGGTCGCCAACATGCTGACAGATCCCATCAACATCCAGCAGATCGGCAAGGATACGATGCTGAACTTCGGCACTGCCGTCCTGAATCGCGATGCGACGTTCACCTTCCCTGTCGCGGAGAATTTAAAATCTAATTAAGACACCTGAAGACCCCACCATTAAAATATTGCGCCCACCTGATACGGCCACTTCAATCGTGCGAATTGAGCATCTGACCAACGCCCATTAGACCTTCCTGTTCATAGGTGAGAAGGATTATGACAATGAAAAAACAGCCACCCGTGTTCTTCTGTTTATTACTTTTTGCCAGGAGTTGATAATTCAGGGAATGCATCCCTATAATCTCACTTCAGCAGCAGTCACTGGATGAGGATCATGGTGCCTTTTTCGACAATTTTAATGAGAATGTTATCCACTGTGTATTCGCCAGTTCTGTCGGCGAATGCAAACTCGTTGAGGCCATTAAGAATACCGCTCTGCGAATAGGTCACGCTGTTGATTGTGTGGCCATTGACGGTGACATCGTAATTGAATCCAGTCCCGAATTCATTGATCAGTAATTCCAAAGAATTGGTTGGACCACCAAAGTAGATCACATCGGTCAGAATCGTCCGCCAATAGTCACCATCACCCTCGACAGTCTCGACAACCTGGACATCCCCGATGTGATCGGTTCCTCCATAATTGCCGACTCGAAGATTGATCTGTGGACTTTCATAACTTCCGGGGGCTGCTCAGACATCGCCGCAACCAATTTTTTTTTGACAGGATTGCCGCTCCCTGCGGTCACTGACACCACAAGGGTGGCCTTACTTCGTTTTCCAGGATTTACATAACTGATCAATACAGGAGAAAACATTCGCATATCACATAAGCTTAGTTTGGTTGTGGCTTCGCTGCTTTAGGTACGACGGGATTATCCCGTAACTGTTGGAGGACACCCAGACAATGTGGAGCCACCCGCGTGACCTGCGAGAATGACTTACCAAAGCCCCGCACCGCAAGCAGAGCGTTGTCGGTGCCTTTGGTCATGATCTCGGCAAAGAGGGGGTCCGGACGCAAACGGTACGCATATGAGATCCCGTCGAAGAGGAGCAGGTTCGACCAGCCACCCTTGCTGGATTTCGGGCACGACGTGTAGCGGAATCCTTTCGTTTCCGGCACCCACATATCCTCGATCAGAAACCGCGCGGCGCGGTGCATCACTTCGGCCACGGCAGGGTCGCCGGTCTCTTGGTGGTAGTGGCGAAGCCCACTCATCAGAACGCCGACCATAAAACCGGCATTGCCGTGATGAAACGGCTCGCACAAGCAGTGTCCCGGCACCATCATCCGACGCCACCCGCCACCAGGCACGCCGTGCGCGGATTCAGGCGTGTGCCGTTCAAGAACACGATCGACAATGATGCGGCAGGCGTTCAGGTGGTACGGATCCCGGGTTGCGCGGTAGGCAGCCATCGATAAGATCAGATGCCAACCGCAGACGCGACAATTGGTGAAGTCGTAATTCGTTGTCTTGTAACGGTCATAGTTGTCCGCAATGCTCTTGGCTGTTTCCAGCGAGCGCCGGTCGCCTGTCAGGAAGTAGTGGTCGGTGTGCCCCTCAGTCCACGTGTGCGTCACGGTGAATCCACCTCGCGCAGTCCCCCGGTTCTTACCTTCCATCGGGCTCTTGTCGTAATAGTGGCCCACATGCCCAATGCAGTGCGCGTAGGCACGCCCGATTCGATTAGTGCTGCGATGATAGTGAACCGTATCAATATCGCGGTTGTGGACCTCCGCTTCATCCGCGGCCTGGAAGAATCGGGGATCCCCGGTACGTACGAAGTGGAGCAGAAATGCGTGTTGAGTATCGTACTCGATGTTGCCCCAGTTGATCACCCGCTCGCCCCACCAATCACCGAAGTTGAACTGGCCGTACTCACGATTCTTCTCCCTATTCCGTAGAAACGTCCCCATTGCCTCCCCGACACGTCGGTCGTACTCCACAACAACCGTCTTCTCTGGAGCTGCAAGCGGGTACTCGCCGAACACCCCGCAACGCTGGTACCAGGCGGGTGGCGCGGCGGCGAACAACGGCCGGTCAAGCAGGGGCGATGTGCCAGCGGTTCCGATCCAGATGTCTTGCGTCTTGGTCATGCCCTGGCGCAGTTTGTAGCCTCCCGCATCGAACCAGTAGAAGAGCCGGTGTTCATCCAACGTGCCTTTGGCCCAGTCGTATTCATCCGTTTTGAGAGGCGGCATCATCCCTATCGTCGTTCCAGCGGACCCAACTTTGACATCCTTCGGGTAGTTCTGCCAGAAGTCCCGAATGAACACAGGGCCTGTGGCGCCGGAAAAGCGATTGCCTTCGCCAGTACTGGAATTAAAGTGGTCGTCAGTGTGCTGTCGCACCCAGAGCGGCGTGCCCTTGACTTTAGGCAGTTCCCATGCAAGATGTCGAACCGTCAGGAACTCAGCCTCCTCAAAGCAGTTCCCATAGGAAAGCTGCACGCGCAGCCAGGGCATGCCCGGGTAGCTGTGCACCCGCATGTCATACCCGTACAATGCAGCCCCGTCTTTCCCATGAATTTTGCCGCGGCTGCGGAGTTCGCAACGCAAGGGACCACGCAAGACCACCTCGAACCGGTCGATCTCCTGACGATGCACACGTCCCTGCATATCCGTGAGCGCAAGGGTTCCCAGAGAAAGCGAAGGAACCTCCGGCAATGCCGCAACAGGCCGCGTATGCTGAGGGCCGTAGGTAACAACGTAGTCACGAGAGTTGCCCGCATGCCGGAAATCGAGCAGCAGCCAACGCACACTGCCATCGGACCAGCGGCTAGTAACCTCGGTCTGCAGGGGGACTGTCCGCCCTGCCCCATCAGCCAGCATCACATTACGCTCGGATCCAAGCTCTCCCTTTGGAAATGGAATACCGCACGTCACCGGCCATGCGCCCGCAGGGACTTTTTCGTCGCCTGCTATCACTTCAAGCGGAATCCTGCCGGATGCCGTCGTGAGCGGTTCGACGGGAGCCAATCTGGTGTAGCTTATCCAACTCGACGCGACCTGTTGCCCATCAGGTCGCTTGCCCGTGATTCGATAGCGTACCGTCTTCCCCGGCTCAAGCCCCGGAATCACAACACGGTGGTTATTGACGGCACCTGACTCCTCGATCGCCGCGTCAGACTTGAATTCGATCATGCAAGCCACAGCCCAGCTCGAAATCCATGTGAGTCGGTCCTCGGTGACCTCAACATGCGTGAACTCGTAGAAGGGCGTACGGGTAGGTGGAGCATTCCGCAGCAGAACGATGTCCTCGATCCGATACCGGCCATGCGGCGTGAGAGTCCTCAGCTCCAATTGATCTGCCGCCGAAAACGACACGGGTTCCGTGAGAAAAAAGAGGTGCTGATCGTTGTCGTTGTACGCGGCAACCGCAACGCCCAAGCGCTTCTCGTTCAGCCGGACTTCCACAACCTCCCGTCCCGTCTCGTCGTGGATCACAAAGCCAGGATAGAAGATCCCGGATACGCCAGGTTTGACCACGATGCTGGCGCTGCCGCTGGTGCGTAGGACGTTGTCTGTCCGGTACTCGCTGCGATCTACCCGGAACCCATTCAGCTCCCAGGTTTTCCGGTCCGTGCGAACCGTTGTCGCGCCACTCACCAGAGGGTCGACGACACGCGGCCCGAAAGTCTGGGAAACACCCACACTCTCGGTCAAGTCTGCATCGCGACGGCATTTCGGCACAGGGGACATAGGAGGGCCGGACGCGACGAAGTATCGGATTGAATCCACGCCCTTGTGTGGTTCCAGGCGCTCCGAAAGCAACTGAAGTCGGTGGATGGATGCGTCCGAGCCGGACAACACTGTGTCGAATACGACATACGCTGAGCGCCCCACAACCGCGACGCTCGGGAATGATTCCGGGGTGAAGGTTGTACCGTCCTGACCAAATGCCGTGATGCCGGCCTGTCCCTTCACTATCTTGAGCATAAACTCACAGCCATGGCTCTTGCGTCCGGTAGTCTTATCGTTGTCTGTGTCAACGTACAATTGCAGCAGTGACATCTCGGCCGGGTACACATCACCGAATGTCACCCGCCAGACAAACCGATCCTGCCCCGCGTTAGCCAAAGCAACACTCGTTACAAAACGTGCGGGGTCTGCAAACCCGGCCGGGATCGGACGCACCATCACATCAACAAACACCTCTGCCTGAGCAGGATGAGTCCCGAGAAGGCGCTCCAAATCGTTACTCAGACCATCCCCATCGCTGTCCTGTAAGACCGACGCAGCATCAAGCCTCCCGATCCCCAACACAGCCGCCACACAAGCCAGAATTCCCCGAAACATGATACGCCGCATAAATTCTCTCCCTCCGTTCCATCCGCTTCTCATGGCATTCTCCCCGTTGTGCGCAGTCAATTACCAACCAATTCGTTGGACTGACAGGCATTTTGATTTTCTTATTACTCGACATTCGTCAGGCCTTTTCACTTTCAGAACATCATCGCCCGTTTGGCACTCTCCTGCCCGTTAACATCGGCAAAGTACTCAACCTTATTGCGCTATTTTTAATTTTCAGGTTTGATGATCCCAGTGTTGCGGTGTTGCGCGTAGTTATCTTTCGTGACTTTCGTGATTCCAAACACGTTTTTAGGCTTATCGGCTAAAGTGCTCCGGTTTTAAAGCCCACAACACCCCATCGCTTGTGAAGACATAAACCCGTCCGCTATCATCAAAAATGGGGTGGGCATAGATGTGATCGGGTTTCTTCTTGATACGATTGCTGGAACAAAATGCTATGTCGCTCCGTACCGGTATCTTGGTTTTGAATACTATCTCTCCTGTCTCAAGCTTCAGCAGTGAGAGTGTACGGTCATTGGCGCAGGCGATGCGGCCGTTATCAGAGCAGTCAAGTCCTCCCCAATAATGACCTCCAACGTGAGTTGCCCAAAGAGTTTTGCCGGTTAAGGCCTCGCGGCAATACACACTCTGATAATTACGGGAGATCAGCTTGTCATTGATCAGGCATACATTCCCCATGCCTACACCTCCAGTAAGATCTCCGATCTTTTCTGCCCATAGCGATACACCGCTGCGTGGATCAAATGCATAGGCCTTGTCGCTTCGAGAGAAACCTGCGATGACTTTGTCCGAAGCCTCCACATGTAGGGAATTGCCATATCCATCTTCGTCGAAATTCCAGAGAGTTTCACCCGTTTGGAGATCTACCGCCCAGAGGCGGGAGCTCCATAGACCGACGGCCACCACATTACCAGCAGCTGCTATTGATCCTATCCGACGATTTTTTCCCTTGTTGGCAGGGGCTATGACACGCCAGCGAACAGTTCCGGTGTCATTGAATACAGGTTTGCCTTCATGCCTCCCTCAGGTCCGGGACCGCTTCCTTTGCGGTGAGGTCCAGCAACTTCTATCCTTCGGGTCTTTGGGTTGTACTGAATATCCGGTGTGTCCACCAGACTCACTGGTCCGATATTGCTGATGCCGAATGAGAACGGAAACCAGCCTGTGCCCGAATAGCCTTGTCCATAACAGGTTTTTTTCAATCCATTGCGCAGAAAGAATGCGAGCTTGTTTTTGAATTGCAATGGTGTAACTTCACTGAGCCGTAATCCATCCGGCAGAGACTGTGATTCAGTTCTCCAAGTCTGACCGAAGTCCGGCGAGTAAAGAGCAACCATCTTTGTTCCGTAGGCTCCATGTTTTTCCTCCGTTAGAGGATGTCACAATCATTCGGATGCCACCGTTTTTGTCGGATTCAGATTTCTGAGCTCCCCAGTGACAGGTCCCGCGTGAGTAGAGGACCACCATGGTGTCCTTAATCATTGTTGAAATCGGCCACATATAGTAGTCATTCTTTTCAATAAGATTCTCTCCTCTAGGTATAATTACAGGGCGTACATCAATAAGATCTGATTCTTTGAATTTGTTAAATTCTTCATTGGTCACTGCCTTTTCGACGCAACATATGGTAAGTTTACTATATGCAGATTTTTTGTCAAACCTTTTGGAAAAATCAGATGTTCTATTTTGCCCTTGACTCCGGCGCGGCGACCGTTCGCGTCCGTGCGGTGAATGCAGAGGGCGCGTCTGGCTGGACCTACACGTCCGAGATGTACAAAACGTATTCGCTCACGGAGAGTTTTGTTTACGGCGACGCCTCTCTGTCGTTTCAGAACAGCACGGAAACAGTCTTTGAGGGAAACCGGGTCTACTACGGCGGAAAATACCGCGTGGGCTCCCCTGAGGCGATCGCTGTCTGGAAGGACAACGTTTTCTTTGGTCCGTTCGGCAGCCAACTGGAGCCGAACCCAGATGTGCCAGTGCAGAAACAGAAGGCGGTGACGGTCGGACGGGAGCGCGTGGCACACGGATTAGTCTCGACCGCACCGCGGACGGACATCGTCACGGCGGTAGCCCGATGAATGGCAACGTGTGGTGGGATGATGATGCTCTGCATGTCAGTTTCAAAATCATCCACCTGTCCGATGAGCCGATAAAGGTGGGGACTTTCTGGGGCGTAGCCGACGGCGTACGGTTGACGGTAAATGGCAAGATATTCGACTATTTTGCGAAAGATGGAAAGAAGGCCCGGCGACCGAATTACAACATCGCTGCGGACATTCCATGGCGGGAGATCGGCATTGAACCGAAGAAGGGTATCAAGGTTCCGTTCAACGCGCAAAACTACATGTCCACCTCTGGAAAGTGTCGGTATTTTGATGCGCCTGCGCATCTCTCAGTCTTTGTTCTAAAATGATTCGGGCTGTTTTACCCTCTGCGACCGTAGCTTTGGCGTTTGCCGCCATAGCTCTGTTTTCGAGGACCATTGCTGCGGGATGGCGCTCTGCCTCGACCCCTCTGTGTTCTCGGGGCGGGCTTGGCATCGGCACCGGTAGCATTCATTGATGCGTCGCAGTGAAACATGTGTTTGAGGTCGGTCGGTATAGTGGTTTTGAGAAGATTTTCGATGGAGCTCAGGTAATTGCGTTCAGGTGCGCAGCAAAAAGAAATGGCGTCTCCGCCACTGCCGGCTCGGGCGGTGCGGCCAATGCGGTGAACGTAGGTTTCCGGCTCTTTAGGTAGTTCATAGTTGATTACGTGCGAGACACTGTCAACATCAATGCCGCGTGCGGCGATATCTGTAGCTACCAATACACGAACCTTGCCAGCTTTGAAGTTGGCCAATGCAGCGGTGCGTGCGCCTTGACTTTTGTTACCGTGGATAGCTGCCGCTGTTATACCTGCAGCTTCCAGCTTGCTTGCCACCTTATTGGCTACATGTTTCATTTGCACAAATACTATCACACGATTCATCTTCTCGCTTTTCAGCAGATCAATGATCAGCTTATCCTTATCACCCTTTGCAACAAACATGACCTTTTGATCAATACGGTCAACGGTTGGTTTGTTCGGTGTTATAGTTACATATACTGGATCGTGTACCAGCGTTCGTGCCAGCTCGACGACTTTAGCTTCCATTGTGGCTGAATAGAAAAGTGACTGCCGTTTTTTCGGTAACTTTGCAATAACTCTTTTGATATCATGAATGAAACCCATATCAAGCATACGGTCGGCTTCGTCGAGAACAAAGATCTCCACACTGCCCAAATCTATGTGCTTTTGGTTGACCAAATCTATCAGGCGACCAGGCGTGGCGACAAGCACATGCATACCACGTTTTAGAGCCCTAACCTGTGGATTCTGTCCTACACCTCCAAATATAACAGTGTGCGAGATTTGTGTGTATTTTCCATATTTTTCCACACTATCCCGAATCTGTGCGGCAAGTTCACGGGTGGGCGCAAGAATGAGTACTCGCGGTTTCTTTGGAATCGGAGGTTTTTTATCTTTTACTAAAAACTGGAGAATAGGTAGAGTAAACGCAGCAGTTTTGCCGGTTCCTGTTTGTGCACAGCCAATCATGTCGCGGCCTTCAAGCAAAGAGGGAATAGACTGTTCCTGAATGGGTGTCGGGGTTTCGTAACCGGCATCGGAAACCGCGCGACCGATTTCCGGTAGCAATAGTCCGAAGACACTATTAGGGCTCTTCTTGTTCATATATTTTTCCTTTCCGGCGATTTTCAAGAGTCATCTGCTCATCGCCGGTGGAGTGAAGAGATACAGGGAACAATTTTAAAATAATGTCCACTCGCTAATAGAAGTCGCGGTGGGGTGAAAATAGAAAATAACGGCAAAATTTATTGATTACATTGCTCGTTCAAAAAAATTCTATCTTCCCAAATTTGCTACACAATGTATCATCATCTTTAAGAACCTGCACTAATTATCTTACTTGAATTATCTTACTCGCGGTTTCCATATAATGGTGCTTGAAGGGCTCCCCATCCTTTGGACAATAAAACGGCTAAGTTAAGATATAATTTCACAAACATTTGTCAGAGCTTTTGGAGAACCTTTTAAAATATTCATTCGATCTCTGATAAAATAATGCTTGAGTTGGGGCCGCATGAAATTCTGTATTTTCTTGTGGTGGTTGTTTTCAATATGAAGATATTGTTGTTATGATCTGATGTGTCCTGAGTGATTTCAAACACTCCTGTTTCGACTGGGTTTAATGCTCCAAAACCTGGTCTGATTTCGCCATTGTGGTTTAAATAGTCTATATCTTTTAACCCGTAAAAAGTCCATCTGCTTTCGGAGGGGAATGAGGAGAATGCTTTGGGATGGTTGTAGCAGATCAGGTTTCCGTTGGAATAATCTTCGATCATTAAATCCATGTGATCCTCTTTTGTTGGATGGATATGAGCGAAAAGGATATATCTTCCCGAACATTTCTTTATTAAAGATAGAAGATCTTTCATTTTGTGAATTCCTGGTTGTTTTGATATGGGTTGCGTGTGATTGCTACGGGGTAAATTTAATCACAAAGAGCTTAACGCGGCAAGCTGCAACATGTGAGAGCGCGAGTGCTCTAGCAAGAAATCTGTATCACTGCGTCTTGACTACGATCTTCTTGATTGGTTCAAGGACCAGGGCAAAGGATACCAGACTGTAATTTACAGAACACAGATTGGTCACATCGACGCGAATAGGTTAGATATGCTATGATATCTTGAGAAAAAAGACCTTAACTCACAAGGACTGACAACGCCTTTCACTATATGCCACGTGGCGTGCCAAAAGCAAAGGCAAGGTTAGGATAAAAACCATATGATTACATTTGAAGATTTACCATTGATTCCTTCTCTACAAGAGACCCTTCGAGAACAAGGCTTCATTACGCCTACCGAGATTCAAAATCTTACTTTACAAGAACTACTCAATGGACATTCCACAGTAGGGCTTGCAGAGACTGGAACGGGAAAAACACTAGCGTATGTGCTACCTCTTTTACATATGCTGAAAACATTAGAAAATGAGGGGAATTCAGTTACAGTTAAAAGTCAACCTCGTGCTATAGTGATTGTTCCCAGTAGAGAACTAGGTGAACAAGTATCAAAAGTATTTAAAATATTTACACACGCAACACGACTTCGTATTCGCTCTGCTCTTGGTGGTACGACAATGGATATGGCAAAAAGAAATGTGGCTGGATGTTTTGAAGTCCTTGTTGCTACACCTAAGCGAACATTGCAACTTTTTGAGCATGGACTTTCGTTAAAAGATGTCCGTCACATAGTCTTTGATGAAGCAGATCAAATGTTGGATAATAGTTTTCTTCCAACAGCAAATCGCTTGGTCAAAGCCTGTCCTTCGAACCCTCAAATGATATTATTCTCTGCAACTATTTTAAATGTGCTGTTTTTCATGGAGACATAAATAGACTGGAGCGTAGAGCAAACCTTAGAAAGTTTCGTGATGGACAAATAGATATTCTCATTTCAACTGATCTGGCATCACGGGGCCTGGATTTTGATAATGTTAGTCGTGTTATCAATTATAATCTGCCTCAAGAAATGGAAAATTATCTTCACAGAGCAGGCAGAACTGCCAGTGCCGGCAGATCAGGTCTTGTGATAAATTTTGTTACAGGGCGAGATAAAAAACTAATTGAAAAATTAGAACATTTAAATGTAAAGAAAGTCCAACCTTCAGATGAAGGTACTTCGTAATATCTTTAGGTGCCGACGAATACATTGATTATCGGGAGCAAAACTTTGAAGCGATTGCCTCAGATATTGATTTGCAAACTATGTTTCCGAAGTGCTGGACAAAGAAGGGGCTGTTTTGACTGCCTCTACTGCATATCAAATAATGAACTCATTTCTGAAAGATCTGTTTTCTTTAATGTCAATTTTCTTTCTGTTTATTGGCATAAAAGTTGTGTTTTCTAAACGACCTGTTTTTATGTCATCAAGATACTTTTTTGCTTTCATGGTACTGGCTTTTTCTCCTCAATTTGTAAGCACAGTGACAATGTTTACCAAGGATATGCCTGACAAACTAGGATTTATTTTGCTTCTAAACCCAATAATGTTTATCTGCTTACTGGTGTTTTTCTGGTTTCAAATGAAAGGTTACATGGCAATTGGAGTTTCAGATGACTCCTTTCGCGATGCGTTACATTATTCTCTCAAAAAAAACAGCTTGCCGTTCGAAGAGCAACTTTCCGTAATTAAACTTACTTCAATTAACGCCAATCTTCAGATTGCTATTCAGTCATGGATGGGGTCAGGCCAATTGAAGCTAAAAAAATCAAACGACAAAACAATTTTGCCAAATATCATTGCTGGCATAAATGAGTTCTATATTGAAAATTCCATTAAACCAAATAATATTACATCCATATTTTACATAATCATGGGCGTTTTCATGCTGATATTTTCTGTAGCATTTTTCTTTGTCTTTCCGTAACAACACAGTTAACAAATGAGTATTGGGGTCGACCGGAGTATTGGGGCCGCATCACGATAAGTTTTTTTATATAATAATATAGGTGTGTTTTGGTGGCCCGAAAAGAGCCTTAGGAGCTATTTTTGAGTATGTTTTTAGGATAACAGGCTCTAGAGCGAAACTCCTCCCAAAAAATCATAGCTTAGTTTGGTTTGAATAATTGTTATCTGAGAGAGCACATTTTTAAGAGTCTGTCGCTCTATCTCGTTCATCCGATTAATATCCACTTCATCATTAAAGTCAGGCAGCCCATCCTCGGCACTCAACTGATTATAAAAGCGCAACTGCCATAGATAATCAATTATATAACATATTTCATGTGCGGTATTATCTTTAATAAGGTCAAGCTCCTGAAGCCGCTGAATCCGTTCACAGGTTCCAACCTCCAATAACGAATATTTCAAGGCGTAAATCCTTGCAAAGGTTTCAAGAGGCTTCAAGCTCGCTTTTATATTAATAGTTTTCTTGCCTTCATTTTGCTTTGTTTTAAGCTGGCCAAAGAGAGTCAGCGGTGCTTTATACAACAGTGAGTTGCGAGCGAAGTGCATTAAAAACTCAGGATTCTGTCCGGTTAGCAGGAGAATATGCTCCCGAAGCTTATCGACAAGCCTACTTTCTCCAAAAGCGCAACGTATATCCAAAAAAACATTAACTTCAAGAATTGACTGCGGCGTTGCATTAAGTATCCAATGATTGAACCTCTGCTTCCATTCAGAGAGCGACAGGCACCATTTTGGGTTAGCGGCCATTATACCTCCTGGACAGTAAGGCCAGCCGGCCTGTTTGAGTCGCTTACAAAGCTCATCACTAAAGCGTAACATTAACCGGCGAGTCTGAACGAGATCTTCCGCTGTGACATCATCAAAAATTAAAGCACTATCCTGATCAGAGAATAGAGTCATCTCATGACGCGCTGAACTCCCCAGCTGAAGCACCGCAAATGGATGATCAGGAGGTGTTGCCAGAAGCGAAAAACGCTTGATTGCGGTGTCAAAGGTCAAACCGATGATATGCCGCAGTAAATCAGCGCGAATGCCTTGATCAGTAAGTACACGCAACCTCACAGGCAAATCCCCCAATAGACGAATAATATCACCGGGAGCTTCGCTCTCCCGAATTTTCTGATTAAGCCCATCAAAAGAGGCCTGAGTGGATGGCGTGGCATTAAAACCGCGAAGAGTATCCTCCTGTGATCGAAGCAGATAGGTGAAATGAATGACATGACCCTGCTTTTCCGAGAAGAATATTCGAGCTGTTGAAACCCAAATGTGTTTAGTACTACCCTTTTTTGTCTGCAAAACAGCCTCAAATTCAGCAGATGTGGAAGCGCCAGCACACATCTTCTCAAATTGGGCAGCGGCAAATACATTCACCTCTTCGTCAGGCGCAAGCAAAGCAAGCAAATCCATGGACTTAAGCTCCTCCTCACTATAGCCAGTTAGCTCTCGTATGGTCTGGTTGGAGTAAACAGTTTGTCCTTCAACCTCTAAAAGCGAACCTTCACCAGAGGCCTCCACCAGCGCTCGATAACGGTCTTTAGCTTCACGTAGTCCTTTTTCAGCGCGACTTCGTTTCTGCTCTATTCTACGACTTTGAAAAAGCAAATTTCCTAGGATACCCAGTAAAATCAAGGCAATTAAACAATCAGCGACCCACAGATTACGCGAAAGTGTGGCGATTTCAGCTTCCACATCATGAATGTATATACCAGTTCCAATGATCCAGTTCCACTCGGAAATCCCGCGAACATATGAAAGCTTAGGTGCAGAGCGGCTAGGATCATCCTTCCACTGCCACTCATACTCCAGATACCCTTCGCCATCAAGTTTAACCAACTTTACAAATTCATCAAACAGTTTTTTGCCACTCTTGTCTTCATGATCGGTATAATTTGTGAGATCTTTTCCCGATAAATCTGGGCGATATGGATGCATTATCATTTTGGGATGCATATCAGTTATCCAAAAATAGTCCTTACTCTCATCACCATAGCGCAGCTCCGATATTTCAGAGGCAGCCTCACTCTGCGCGGATACCCGTGTCATAAGGCCACTCTGCTCTTGATGTACATAAAATGAAATGGCACTTGCTGCGGTCTTCGTCAACTCTTTAATCATATCCCGTTTTTGTTCCATCATATTACGTCTGAAAATAGGCAGGATAATGGAGAATGAAGCAGTAACAAACAAAATAGCAGCAATCACGGTCGGCCATACAATGCGCCAGTAGAAACTTGTCGACAGCAGTGATCTGCCGGATTCAGGATAAGAAGCCCCCTTGAAATATTCTCTCAGCTCAGCCTCACTAAAAACAGCCTCCTTTTCTTCAACCCCACCACGCTCATGATATTTCTCAACGAATGTGCCGTTTTCAAAATCCTCCTGAAGCGGTATGTAGCCTTGATAATCATCCCGTATGTGGCTTTCAAAAACTTCCTTTATCTGCGCCCGGGTGTATCGATCTTCAAAAATTTTGTACGCATCCTCAAGAGCCTCAACGCAATGGCGATATTTACGATGAGTATATGGATCGTAGTCAGGCCTCTGACCTTTACTCTGAAATACGCGAAAACTTTCCGCGTTAAAAAAACCATCAATCCATTGATGGATATCCTCGGCGCGTAAACCAGCCAGCACTTCACTTCTATCGGCATGTTGATTAATCTGCATAGCTAGATTATATGCGATTTAGCACTCTTCTTTCAACCTTACCTTCATGAATATGCGTCGGGTTTTTTGAAACTTTATATACAAATGACTTGATCAAATGGCAATGTTTAGTATAATTTTTGGTTGTTTATGTTTTTCTCTAATTTTATGTAGTTTGGGTTTACAACATTACAGAGTTTAATGACCGTTGTGTTTACCCACAGATTCGGCGGAAGACCCGTAAGAATGGAACTTGGTTATGAAAAAAATTGTATTTGTGTTAGTTGTTGTCACATTGAGTGCTGCTGCGGTCGAAAGTCCGGTCAAAACGTTTAATGAGTTTGGATACGGAACCGTCTCCGGCCGTATTCAGTCGCTCAGTATGTATCGCGATTTTGAAGGAGTTGGCAATGGCTTCAACTCAACTTTAGGAGTTCTCTTGGAGTATACCTCTCCTGAATTCGGTGGATTTGATTTTGGGTTGGGCTATAACTATGCGGGGGAACTTTATGATCATAATAAATCCAGTATGCTGCTCAATGAAGAGATTCACGTGCTGAATGAGGCTTGGCTGCGCTACGGAATTTTCGAAAACACAAAGATCAAGGTTGGTCGTATGATTAATAACGGTGAGGTATTCCGTAAGGATGACTACCGCCAGAAGGCGCGCTCCATTGAGGCAGTTCAGTTGGAAATTAAAGAGATTGAGGGATTGGCTCTGACCCTCGGCCATGCTATCCGGATGAGTAATTGGATTCAGGATGGAGATCGTAACGATTTCAATGATTTCGGTGATGTATTCGGTGCACAGGATGATACCGATGGAATCACCTGGGGCGAGGCGGTGTTTACCAGAGTGGATAATCTCGAAATTGCCATCTTTAATGCGTATGCATACGATGTCGCCAATCTGATTGGTACGCGCGTTAAGCTGGATGTTACAGAAACTACCTCGCTGCTCGGTTATTACCGCCACGAAAGTGATGTAGGGGAATCCACGGGAAGTGATGCCGATGCAGTGGGACTCTCTGTTGAGCAGAAGGTCGGCCCTGTAACTCTCTCTCCCGGTTATTTCGGCGTTCGCGGGGATAACCTCCGGTTCCAGGAGGCAACCACAGGCATTAATCATCCGCTCGGGGTGTCGATGATGCTCTATTCCGGGCAGTTTGCAGCTGATTCGGATACGCTTTTTCTCAAGGCAGTTACCAAGGTCAAAGCGACCACTCTCTATGCTCTTTACAACTACACATGGCACTCTGATCTGCCGTATGATGGACAGGAGCTCAATTTGGTAGTTAAACAACCAATTGGCGATCAGGTGACAATTGCAGTGAAGTCAGGACTTGGCTATCGCGATGGTCCTGACAACACGTTCGCGTCCGATACCCGTCTGTTTGCGACGTATAATTTCTAGGAATGATATAAAATATGTGTCAGTTGTAGGAAGTGCCTCTCCCGCTTTGCTCTGCCCTGACCTGTGCTGAGCTTGTCGAAGTAGCTCTGCCTGCAGTGAGCTTGTCGAATGGGCGGGAGGGTTGTAATTACGCCTTGACAGCGTCCGCCTTCTTCTGGCTCATCAGCGATACGATAACGAGTATCGCGAAACTCAGCGGAATTGAGATAATTCCAGGTTGATTGAGTTGGTGGATAGGAGTGGCGTTAATGCCAAACTGCGCATACATGTTAGGTGAGGTCAGGATAATGGCTAAAGCGGATACCATTCCAACACCGATCGACCAGGCAATCCCTTTGGCTGTGGTCTTTTTCCAGAAGAGCAGCATTATAATAGATGGCAGATTGGCCGATGCCGCAACCGCGAAGGCCCAGCCGACAAGGAATGCCACATTCATGCCATTAAAGGCGATGCCGAGGATGATCGCAATGATGCCCACACCAAATGCCGCGATTTTGCCAGCAAAGACCTTTTGCTTGTCGGTCATCTTGATGCCCATGTAGTTGTCCATCAGGTCGTGGGCAATCGCGCCGGAGGTCGCCACGATCAAACCGGAAACAGTACCGAGCACTGTAGCAAAGGCGATCGCCGATATAACGGAGAAGAGCACAAGGCTGAAAGACTTGGCAAGCAGCGGAGCGGACATATTGCCGCTCTCTACGTCAATAACGCCAAGGGTCATTGCTCCAAGCCCCATGAACAGTGTCAGTATATAGAAGAAACCTATGCCGCTGATAGCAACGATCGTGGACTTACGTGCATCACGAGCCGAGGGAACGGTGTAGTAGCGGATCAGAATGTGCGGCAAAGATGCTGTGCCTAAGAAGAGCGCGAGCATAAGCGAGATGAAGTTCAACTTGCCAATACCGCTCTTCAGCTTGAATTTCTGCCCGGGGATCATCAGATCTTCGCCGGCTGTTATCACAGGTACGAAAACACACACATGGTCGCCACCATCATCAAATTTGGCAAACTTGCTCTTCGGGTAGCGAACAACCTCTGAGCCCTGAATGGTAGAAAAATACTTGAAAAGGCCGAGCCTTCCGGTTTTAGTCTGGCCGTCGGGTAGCTTTGTTATGTATCCTACAGACTTAAGTTTATTAGCTTCTTTAGGTGCTCCGTTATAAAGCAATTCACCTTTGGCGGTAATTGTCTTCGACTGTGCTTCAAGCAGGGTTCCATCCTGCTGGTCTATCCACCAGTTGGCAGTTCCATCCTGCACGATCTTGACAAAGGTCTTACCGCCGTGTTCAATCGTCGCTGTAGGGCTGACACTTGCAGCCTCAATTGTGCGAGGAACGAATGTATTCTCACCGGCCTCCGTCGAAAGCCCCTTGTTGAGCACTGCAACAACAAGAACCGTCGAGAAAATGATCAGCAGGCCACCTTTGAGGAACTGCACGTAGGTGGTGGAGGTCATTCCTGCGGTAGCCACAATGGTAATCACAATTGCGCCCACCATTATCACTCCCGCCCAGTGCGGCCAGCCCAGCAGGGGCGTAACGAGTACACCGGCTCCTACCATCTGCGGAATCAAATAGAAGAGTGAGACCGCTAACGTACTGATGGCAGCCATCAACTGAATGCTCTTTGAGTTGAATTTAGAGTCCAATGCATCGGTAAAAGTGTACTTTCCGAGACGCTTCATCGGCTCGGCTACCACAAACAGGGCTACAATCCATCCGGCAAGATAGCCAATGGAGTAGAGGAACCCATCGTAGCCCATAGTGGCTATAAGACCGCATATACCAAGAAATGAGGCTGCCGAGAGATAGTCACCGGCAAATGCGATTCCATTGACGAACCAGTGGATTGTACCGCCGGCTGCAAAATAACCCTCAGCGGACTTTGCCTTGCGGGCAAAGTAGAATGAGATACCAAGTACAAACCCGACAAACATCAAAAAAACCAAAACTGCAATTCTGCTGGCTGTATAATTCATTATGCGGCCTCCTGTTTGTTCATCTCATTCTCTTTTTTTGTGCAGATGGCGTTGTAGATCAACCCCATTGCGATCGCGACAATGATCAGTGTAAAACCATAGATTATCGCCAGGTTTACACCAAACAGGACCTCTGTCTTCATAAACGAGGGTTTGAGTACATTAATAAGAATGAATCCGAGGTAAAATACCCCGTAGGCGGCGAAGAGTTTAAGTCCTAGCGTAGCCTTGTAGTTGATAGCGTTATCTACTACATCGTTATTGTTTGCAGGTTCATGTAACATAAAAAAACTCCTGATTTTTGAAAAAACACAACTAACTATAAATAATATACTCCCTTTGTACAATATACAAGTCGAAAAGATCAGCAATTCTAATTTTGACTTTTTTTGTTTTGTTATTGTATAGAGTATGATTTATGCTCTATACTATTGACATGAATAAAAAGAAAGCAAAGCTTACTAAGAAGCGCGACGCGTTGC
>JAQIBS010000230.1 GCA_027858965.1 Kiritimatiellia bacterium | reverse complement strand
CTAACCCCTAACCTCTAACCCCTCCAGCTCCCTAAAACCATGAATATTGAAGATTATGCTGTTCCCGATTATGACCGCCTGCAACGGCGCGGCATACCGGAGGTGATTTATGGTGCAGGCAAAAGCGCGGCGCAGATAACAGGTATAATCAAATCGCTCAATGAAGCAGGGCAGAATGGTTATGCCACCCGTGTTACTCCTGAACAGGCCACTGAAATTCAAGTCGCTCTACCAACTGCTGTTTATAATGAACAGGCCGGATTGCTGACCTGTGATGTTGTGCCGCTTCCAGAGAAACGGGGCTGGGTCTCTGTTATATGTGCAGGCACATCCGATATCAATGTGGCTGAGGAGGCTGCTGTCACCGCTGAACGCATGGGGGTGAATGTCAATCGCGTTTATGATGTCGGTGTGGCAGGACTGCACCGTCTGCTCAGTCGTATCGAGCAGTTTAAAGATTCAAATGCCATTATTGTTGTAGCAGGAATGGAGGGAGCCCTGCCCTCGGTTGTAGGGGGTCTCACCGATAAACCACTTATCGCTGTTCCCACCAGCGTGGGTTACGGAGCCTCTTTCGGCGGTATTGCCGCGCTTCTCGGTATGCTCAACTCCTGTGCCGCCGGTATAACCGTCGTAAATATCGACAACGGTTTCGGTGCCGGTGTGGCAGCCTCTTTAATTGTGCGGCAGAGTTGCGGCTTTGCTACGTTAGGATTATAGTTTTTCTGAAAACAGGGGGGATTAATTGATATGAAAACATTGGGCCATAATTTGGCGTCTTTTACCCGTCGTAACTTTATGCATACTGCAGCTTTAGGTGCAGTTGTCGGACCTTCGCTCGTGCAGGCAGCGGCATCTACGACAGTTATAACAGCGGGAGAATATTTCAATGAATCAGCAAGAAAGTTGCCGCTGGTGAATGATGCGGATGTTATTGTCTGCGGCGCTGGGCCGGCGGGTATTGCGGCAGCTATTATGGCGGCACGGGCGGGAGCGCGTACACGGCTGTTTGATGTGCATGGCTGTCTCGGCGGTGTGTGGACCGCCGGACTGCTCACCTATATCTTTGATTTTGATAAACTCGGTCTTACTCGTGAACTGATAGAGAAGCTTGATGAACGCGATGCTCGTGGCAGTAAAAATCCCAGTCGATTTGTTTATGAGCCGGAGGAAATGAAGGTGCTGCTGGATGAGATGTGTTTAGAGGCCGGTGTGAAAGTTCAGCTGCACACACGGGTTGCTGCGGCCGTTTGTGAGGGAGGTCGCTTGCGCACGATCATTACTGAATCAAAGGCAGGTAGAGAGGCGTGGTCGGCCCCGGTTTTTATTGATGCGACGGGTGATGGAGATCTGGGTGCCCAGGCGGGGTGTAGCTGGGATGTGGGCCGCTCCAATGGCAGCTCTCTGCAACCCATGACAATGAACGCTCTTGCTGTGGTCAAGGATGCAAAGGCGCTTGCGAAGTATATGTCCTTTTATAGTACAGACAATTTTAGAGGACCGGGAGGGCATCTCACCTGTGTCGAAGCTTTTAAGAGCGAATTAAAGCGAGCAGGGGTTGAAACATCCTATGGACATCCTACTATCTTTCCGGTGCGTGATGATCTCGTGATGCTGATGATTAATCATGAGTATGGCATTAAACCCTGGGATGCCGCCGCTATAAGCGAGGCAACGGTGCGCTCACGTGCTGAGGTGTATAAAGTTATGCGGGCTTTGCGTAAGCTGGGGGGAGTCTGGGAAGGTTTACAGATTGCCACGACCGCTGAACAGATAGGTGTTCGTGACGGACGTCGTATTCATGGACGCTATACAGTGACGCGGGAGGATCTGATTGCAGGTACACGTCATGAGGATGCTGTTGCCAGGGTCACCTTTGGTGTGGATATTCATGCTGATAGCCGTGAGACCAATAAAGCCAAGCCCATTGATCACGGAAATTTAAAGATGAAGCCCTATGATATTCCGCTGCGGGCTCTGATTGCAAAAGATGTGGATGGGCTGATGATGGCGGGACGTTGTATCAGTGGTGATTTTATTGCCCATGCCAGCTATCGTGTCACCGGCAACTCCGTTGCCATGGGTGAGGCTGCCGGAGTGGTGGCGGCTCTTGCGGCCGGGAGTAAACGTCAACCTCACGAAGTCAAATGGAGTGAAGCGGCGGCAAAGCTGACACAGATGCGGGGCTGATGCAGCAATGACTATCGCACAATTTGCTAAAGAATGTGATATGATTTCGCATATCATTTAAAGAAAATTTGGTTGTGGCTCTGCTGCATTAGGCCTAATCTTCTGTGCCATAGTTATACGGAGTAATAAAAAAAGTAAATGAGTTTGAAAAATGGCCATATTGAATAATCTTATTTTGTTCATTTTCTGGATGCTGTCTTCCTGTGCCTTTCCTCTGTTTGCCCAGCAGTACTCTAAACAGGATATTGCTAACCGCCACACGGTTCCGTATCCGATCCAGCGGCTCCAACGCGATTGGATTTACCAGGACCTCGGATCGCTCAACGTGAAGAACGTTTTTTCTTCCAGGAGTTCCAACACGGTGGAAAAGAAAATGATGACCGGCGTGCTGGGGGATATTAAAACCAATCCGGCGTTCTCTGAAATCGAAAAAGGGGTCAAAGTTCTCTCAGATGCCGGAAAGCCGGGAAGTGATCCTGAGTGGCAGAAGCTGTATTATCAGGCGTGCGGACTCCGCCGCAGAGAACGTCTGGCGCGTGCGTTCAAAGATCAGCCCCGAACGTTCATCTATGTGAAGCACTTTGTTTTCGGCGATGCCCAGGCTATGTTCGCGATGACCGACCATCTGACCGACGCCGTCTTCCGTGAAACAGGGCGCGATTACCGCATGGGCGCACAGCTCTGCAAAATGCGAGTGAATGAGGATGGAACCGTCTCAACTGAGGTGCTCTTCGACTGCCCGAAGGGTATCGTCCGCGATCCGTCCCTTTCTTTCGACGGGAAAACTCTTGCATTCTCCATGCGTACAGCGGATCAGGATCATGGTGGTGACTTCCACCTCTATGTGATGGATCTCGAGAAAAGGGAGCCGAAGCAGATCACATTCGGCGATGGTGTTGCCGATATGGAACCGGAGTGGCTCCCGGACGGCGATCTTGTTTTTACCTCCACGCGTTGCAATTTTTCGGCACCTTGCTGGTGGTCAAGCGTCTGCAATCTCTACACATGCGATGCGCAAGGCCGTTACATCCGCCGGCTGGGTGTGGACCACGGCCACACCGTCTTCCCGCACATGACGAACGATGGGCGGATTACCTACACGCGATGGGAGTATTCCGACCGTTCCGCCGGCTATCTTCACTCGCTCTTCATTATGAATGCTGATGGCACCGGACAGATTGAATATTACGGAAACAATTCGCAGTTTCCGGCTGCCATTCTCCACACGAGGGCTGTCCCTGATTCGACGAAAATGATTGCCATCTCCGGTGCCCACCACATCGACCAGCGAGGGAAGCTCATCATGATCGACCGTACGATCGGAACTCAGGCTGGTGTCGGTGTCAAGCTGCTCGCACCGGAGAAAGACTACCCCTATCTGGAAAGCAACGGTACGAGTGGAAATGTAACGACAGATACGGGTGGCGACCAGTGGCAGTATCCCTATGCGCTCAACGAGGACAACTACGTTGTCTGCTACTCCCCTGAAGGTGGACGGATCCGGGGTCTTAAGGGTATCAGTGCCAAGGGAAAAGTCGGCGCGCCGGCCTTCGGCATCTATTGGCAGCATCGCCATGGTGCCCGTGAACTGCTCATCTACGATCCGACGATCTCATCTGGACAGCAGATTCCGCTTGCCGCTCGTCCACAGGCGTTCCAGCGGACCTCTCATGTGGATGAACACAAGAAAACGGGTATGTTCTATGTGCAGGATGTCTATTTCGGTCCAGGGCTCAAAGGTGTGCAGCGGGGGGCCGTAAAAAAACTTCGCGTCGTGGCTCTGGACTACCGCGCGAAAGGAACGGTTGCGCTTGGTCTCCATCCGTGGGGTGGACATCAGAACACGCCCTGTTCCATCAACAACGGATCGTACGATGTGAAGCACGTGCTCGGCGAGGTAGATGTTGATGCCGAAGGCAGATGTTTTTTCGAGTGCCCGTCCCGTGTCCCGGTTTATTTTCAGTTGCTCGATGCACATGGACGCATGATTCAAAATATGCGTAGTTGGACGATGGTCCTGCCGGGTGAGACGTTTGGCTGCATTGGCTGCCATGAGGATAAAAACAGCACGGTGTCTGCTCATGAATATACTGGTGGTGCCATGAGCATGGTTCCGCAGAAACTCAAGTCGCTCTACGCTCCGGACGAAGAGCCGGTTCAGGAAATGGCTCGGTTCCAGACGGAATCGCAGAAAAAGGCCATGGCCTACCTCGGCTCTAACGCGCCGCAGGGGATGGATGTCCCGAAGGGCTTCAGCTATACGCGCGAAATCCAACCGATCTGGGATGCGCATTGTATTGGTTGCCACGCCGGAAAGAAAAACCCGGCCAAAGCGGATGTGCCGCTCACCCTGCTGGGGGATTACCGTGCGATTACCAACGGGGAAATCTACGACCGCGCTAAATGGCGTCTCACGCATCGCGAATACGGCAGTAAGTCCAAAAGGGGCAATCCCGGTCGATACTTTTCGGAATCCTACATCGCATTGACTGATTTCGGTTACAACGCGAAGATGCCTAAGATCGACGAAAAACAGGCAAAGAACACTGATAAAGTTTATCTTTCCTATTTCGGTGGCAAGCGGGAGAACGTCCCGCACCCCGACGCCCAGGGCTATTGCTCCGATGAGTACGACGGCAAGGGTCTTATAAACTGGCTCCATGTTTCCAGTTACTGTGCGATGATTTTGCCCTACAGCTACGGTTCAACCTCCTCGCCGCTTATGAATTATCTGGAACCGTCCCACTACGGTGTTCAGGTTTCTGATAAGGAAAAGCGCAAAATTGCCCGATGGATCGACCTGAATGTCCCTTACTGCGGTTCCTGGATGGAACTCAACTTCTGGGACAAGCTGAACCATGCGAGAGACTCCGCTTTGTCGCCGTGGTATGTCTATCGTGACAAGATGCGGCAGATATACCTCTACTTCGAAGCCAAACGACTTCGTGCGGCGGAACTCGAAGTGGATGCGATCAGCAAACTAATCAAACATGCAGACACGGGCAAGGAGTTTGCTTCTTCTGAGTTTCCCGCCTACGATTTTGGAGGCAAGGCAACGCAGGCTAAATTTGTTGCTGACTACGATAATCTTCCGAACACCGTTCCCTTTCTCGGAGTGGCCGAGGGACGCGACGCACGCGGTGGGAGTAACGTGACAGGGAATCCGGTTCGTAACCTCGCGCTCAATCCGGATGCCTATACATACTGGCTGCGGAGCTATCCGCGAGTCACCGCAAACTCGCACCTTAAGTACCTTCCTCGGTATTCGCCCAATTGCGTGATTGACGGAAAGAAAGACGATAGCTGCTGGCGTCCCAATCGTCGCACGGATCTTTGGCTCAACGTGGAATTCGGCCGCGAAATCACAACGGAGAAGGTCGTCCTGATGCTGACTTTGGACCAAGGCCAGACCCGCACCTGGACATCCGCTACGCTGGAATTCTCAAACAATGAAAAGCTGGACATCCCGCTTCGCTGTACAATAGAACCGCAGACGTTCACTTTCCCGGTCAAGACCTGTACGTCGGTGAAGCTGACGAACCTGAAACAGACCTTCCCGCTCACGGACAACGGCATCTCCGAATTCGAGATCTGGGGCATTGACAAGTAGAGGTATGCACGGGGTAACGGAAAATTTAAGCAAGAAAGAGATCGGCGCATTGGCAGAGTATATTTTGTCATTCTGAGGGATCGGAATAAGATACGATCTTTTATGAGTAGTTGCATTTCAGTTAGGTATCATCTACGATGCAGAAACATTTCGAACTTAAAAAGGAATTGTTATGAAAGAGAACGGGGTCTGGGGAAGATTACAACAATTGAATGGCATTTTTATTAAGGGTTTTATGGCTCTTCTGTTTCTTCTTGCATGGAGCTGTGAGGTGTTTGCGGGCAAGGATCTCGGGGTGCTTCAACCATGGACTCCTGTTACGGTAAGAGAGGATGCAGTGGGAGTTGAAGTCGGTGTTTGGGACCGTACACATACCTTTGCGAAAGCTGCTTTGCCTATCTCTGTTACAGCGAAGGGTAAAGAGCTGCTGGCTGCGCCGATCCGTTTGGTGGCAAAGGTTAATAACAAAACGGTAGTCTGGCGTTCCGGTGGTAATCTGGTGCTTTGTGCAGATAGCGAGCAGGCAACTGTTTCCAGTTGGCAGTCATGTGATGAGGTAACGGTCGACACCTCAACGCGGATTGAATTTGACGGTATGCTCAGAATTAATCTGACAGTTGTTCCTCAATATCGAAAGAAACCGAAGCTCGATCAACTCTGGTTGGAAATTCCGCTTAAGCGCGAGTTTGCCTCTCTTTATCACTACTATCCCGGTCAATGGGGCAAGGCTGCTAATAGCGGGGCGTTGCCGGATCAGGGGATGGTGCTGCCGTTTAAACCTTTTGTCTGGCTTGGTGATGAGGCGTGTGGACTGGGGTGGTTTGCTGAGTCTGATGAGGGCTGGAAACCTCAATCCGCTGATCGAGCAATAGAGGTGCTGCCTGATGGAGAAGAGGTTCTTTTACGTGTCCGGCTGTTGGACTCAGAAGCTAAACTGCCGTTTACTGTTACTTTCGGCTTGCAAGCTACGCCAGTTAAACCCTGGCCGAGAGATTTTCATGAAAAACGGATCTGGCATGCCTCTGAACTGGGAGTGGGGATTACAATGCCGGTTCCGAAGAAGTGGTGGCTGTGTCACCGCGCCTTTCCTGATCATAAACCTCTGCCTAAGCTGGATCGAGCGAAAGAGCTGGGTGTTAAAACCGTTGTATTTCATGAAGACTGGGTGCCGATTCAGAACTATCCTGTGACCACCCCGGAATCTGATTTCAAAGATATTGTGGATGCCTGCCATGAACGCGATATGAAGGTGCTGGTTTATCAGGGATATGAGCTTTCTCCGCTGGCACCGGAGTGGGCGGAGTTGCATGAAGAGGTTTTGACTAAAGATCGGAATGGTAACTTTATTTCTTACTGGTATCGGCCACCGGATCAGCGCGATTACAAGGTCTGTTACAACAGCGTCTGGAGCGACAGACTGGCTTCACATATTGAGCGAGCGATGGAACGTTACGGTTTCGACGGTCTTTATCTGGACAGCACAATGAGTCCTGCCGCGTGTTGTAATGAGGCACACGGGTGTGGATACCGCACGGCGGATGGCAAGTTGCATCCTACCTATCCGATTTTTGGTGTGCGAGCTTTTCTTAAACGGCTTTATGCGATGGTTCATGCGCGTGGCGGTATGATTAGCGCTCACCAGAGCACCTGCTGTGTAACACCGACAATGGCGTTTGTGGATGCTTATTGGGATGGTGAACAGTTAACCTCCGGCAGTGATGCGAATGATCCGCTGAAGGGTCTTTCTCTTGAAACGTTCAGAGCTGAATTCATGGGGCGTAACTTTGGAGTGCCGTGTGAATTTCTGGCCTATGAGCGTCCGCCGCAGTGGACATTTGATCATGCGCTTGCGGTTTCCATGTTGCACGATGTACGTGTGCGTCCCTGTGGATTGGCCACCTTGGAAAAGATGTCGCCCATCTGGGATGCAATGACTCGTTTTGATGTGGGTTCTGCTACGTGGCATCCCTATTGGGAAAAACAACCAATTATATCGGTAGAGCCGGAATCTGTGAAGGTCAGTCTCTATGTGCATCCGGCATCGCGCTGGAAGAGGGGGCGTGCGTTGTTGGTTGTTTCAAATCTTTCGCCTGACAAGGCGGTGACCGCTGAGGTGAATCTGGATTGTGACCGGATGGGAGTAAAGGCGAAGAAGGTTTCCGATGTATTAAGCGGAGAGCCGCTCAGCTCTGATGGTAACCAGCTGATTGTTCCGCTTGAAGCTATGCGGATGCGGATGATATGGGTTGAATAATGGGTGCGAATATGTTCTATTCTGTTTTCAGGTTTGATCTTGCCGGCGGGGTAATATTTAAAAAGATGGTGCAGTTCTTTGCGGTTCTGTTTCTAGTGCAGAACGCTTTTGCCAATGATGCTCTGTTCTCATTTTCAGCCGGTGGTGTTGGATTCACTCTGTAAAGGGGCTGATCGTCTGCCTGTAATTGTGCGTGGCAATGTTGCCTGGACAGTTGTTCGTCTTGATCCCTCACATGTACGTGTCACGCTGATTGACTCCGGCTATATCGATCCCGCTGAGCGTCAGGCTGAGATAGTACTGCAGCATCTGAACGGTATATCCTGTCGCGATATTCTTAGTGGCAAACCATTGGATCTCATTGATCAATCAATAAATCTCTCTGTTCCTGCTGGATCAATGAGGGTTATTGATTTTACTCATGTGCCTTAATCAAGAGCATAAAGTGATAGGGGAGGAGAGAATGAGAAACTTAGGATGGTGCTCCGCGCCGTCAAATTTCGAACTCCTCGATTAGTTGGTACAGGAGCACTGTCTTGCTTAATCGCGTTGCCTCAACCATGACCCTTCTAGCGGACGGTGTCTATGTGCTATCCTTTCTTGCGGTTTCTCGCGTTGATCATAGTAATAAGATCGAAGCTATTTGATACACAATCACTATTTCACAGAATAAGCGGAGTCCGCGAAGATGACGTTTGGTGGTCAAAACCATTCAGCCTGCATTTGACTTCGAGATTGAGCAGTTCATCTTCGGACTGAGGCATGCTGCTGGTGATGAAGTAAATTTGTGAAAATGTAAATATTTCTATTCTTTTTTCCCTAAGTTTGACGTAACATTGCAAAGTTGATTTTGTTTTGTTGGTTCTGGGGGACTTTGATTTTTGTCTGTATAATTTTTGGAGGGGTGGATGGCTAAGAGGTCGGTTGTTAAAAAGCAGAAGAGTTTTGAGGAGTCTCTTTGGGAGACGGCGACGAAGCTGCGGGGGAGTGTAGAGTCTTCTGAATATAAGCATGTTGTCCTGAGTCTGATCTTTCTTAAGTTTGTTTCGGATAAGTTTGAGGAGCGGCGTGCGGAGCTGATTGCGGAGGGTAAGGAGAAATACGTCGATATGGTGGAGTTCTACACCATGAAGAATGTGTTCTATCTGCCGGAGACCTCCCGCTGGAGTTATATTCAACAGCACGCGAAGCAGGGTGATATTGCCATTAAGATCGACTCTGCCCTGAAGGATGTCGAAACGAGCAATGCCTCGCTGAAGGGGGCACTGCCGGATAACTATTTCTCGCGCCTCGGGTTGGATGGCAGTAAGCTCTCGGCTCTGATCGATGCCATCAATAATATCGACACGGTGGAGGATAAAGAAGAGGACACCGTTGGTCGTGTCTATGAGTATTTTCTGGGAAAATTTGCCGCATCGGAAGGAAAGCTGGGGGGCGAGTTCTATACTCCCAAATGCGTTGTGAATCTGATCGCCGAGATGATCGAACCTTACAAGGGTAAGATTTATGATCCCTGCTGTGGATCGGGTGGTATGTTTGTGCAGTCGTTGAAGTTTGTACAGAGTCACCATGGCAACACCAAGGACATCTCGGTGTACGGACAGGAGTTCACTGCCACCACTTACAAGCTGGCCAAGATGAATCTCGCGGTGCGCGGGCTTGCGGCCAATCTCGGTGAGGTCCCTGCCGATACATTCTTTAAAGATCAACACCCCGATTTGAAGGCCGACTATATTATGGCCAACCCTCCCTTCAATCTGAAGGACTGGCGGGGAGCCGATGAGCTGGTCCATGATTCGCGCTGGAGTGGCTACGAAACCCCGCCCACCGGCAATGCCAATTATGCCTGGATTCTGCACATGGTCAGCAAGCTCTCTGAACACGGAGTAGCGGGTTTTGTTCTGGCCAACGGCTCTATGAGCACCAACACCTCCGGCGAAGGAGCGATCCGCCAAAAGATGGTTGAGAACGATCTCGTCGATTGTATGATTGCCTTGCCTTGCCTGGTCAGCTGTTTTATACAACGCAGATTCCCGTGTGTATGTGGATACTGACGAAGGATAAGTCGGCAAGGCAATCACCCTCACCCCAAACCCCTCTCCCAGAGGGCGAGGGGCTTAATCAACTACGAGATCGAAGGGGCGAAACACTTTTCATTGATGCCCGGAAGATTGGGTCGATGATCAGTCGTACTCAGAAGGAGCTCGATGTGGATGATATTGCCGCGATTGCCCGCACTTATCATGCATGGCGCTCTGGGAGTGGTGTAGCTCCAGCTGCACCATCGGAAGGCCTATCAAAAAAGGGTGCAGCAGGAGCTACACCCCTCCCAGTATATGCCGACATACCCGGCTACTGTAAATCCGCCAAGCTCGACGAAATTCGTAAGCATGACTACGTGCTTACACCCGGTCGCTATGTTGGCGCCGCTCCGCTCGAAGATGACGGCATTCCCTTCGAAACCAAAATGACAGAAATGAGTCAGACGCTTTATGCGCAGATGAAAAAGTCTGCCAAGCTGGATGATGTGATTCGGAAGAATCTGAAGGGGTTGGGTTATGGGCAATAAAGAAAAACTCTCGCCGTTGGTGAGAGAATTGCTGTTGGATATGAAGCAGGAACTGGTCACTAATTGTGACCGGTCCGAACTCTTAAAGCATTTATCATTCATAACTCATAATTCGCCTGTCTTCGTGCATCGCACAGGTAGGCCGCTAGGCGCGCGGGGAATAATGTATGGATAAGAACAACTCAATAATTTCGTTGAAGACTGACTCTATCAGGGCCAGAATTTTTAACATTCACCAACAACAGGTGATGCTAGACCGGGATCTTGCTGTTTTGTACGAAACTGAAACCCGTACACTAAAACAAACGGTTAAGCGCAATATTGATAGGTTTCCACCTGATTTTATGTTTGAGCTGAGCGGTGAGGATATCAAGGTTTTGGTCTCACAATCTGTGATACCTTCAAAAAAACACCTTGGAGGAGCAGTTCCGTACGCTTTCACAGAGCAGGGAGTTTCGATGCTTTCGAGTATTTTGCGTACACCGCAGGCTGTTGATATCAGTATTAAGATTATGCGGGCATTTGTAGAAATGCGGCGGTTTCTGCAGAACAACGCTGATGTTTTTGCTCGGATGGAGTCAGTGGAACTGCGTCAGCTTTCCTTTGAAATCAAAACAGAAGATAACTTTGAAAAGGTGTTCAGTGCATTGCAGTCAGCAGAGCCACCGAAGCAGGGAATCTTTTTCAATGGGCAGATCTTCGATGCGTATACATTTGCATCTGATTTGGTTCGCAAAGCCAAAGTGTCAATTAGGCTGATTGATAATTATGTTGATGATACCGTTTTAACCCTATTGGCAAAGAGAAAGAAAGGGGTTGGAGTAACAATCTATACACAGCGGATCAGCAAACAGCTAAGGTTGGACCTGGAAAAACACAACGCTCAGTATCCTGGAGTTGAAATTAAAAAACTCACTCAGGCGCATGATCGCTTTCTGATCATTGATGATAAGCAACTATATCACTTTGGAGCCTCACTCAAGGATCTTGGAAAGAAATGGTTTGCCTTCTCCCGTATGGACCGCATGACCGAAGATGTTTTGCAAAAGCTTAGCAAATCACAGAAGAAAGTAGGCCGATGAACAGTAGTGTCAATAGATTGCCTGATATGGGACGGAAAAGGATTGCAACATTAGGAGAGTCATCTTGTGCTCTGGGAGAAGGGAGCTCCAGCTCCCTTAAAAGAGAAAAGACGAAACCCGAGCAGGAGCTCGGTTCTCCCAGTGGCTACTATCTTAGGTTACCCGAAAACTGCAAATCTACCAAACTCAATGACACGATTCGCCAGAATCGCAAATTAGGTTATGGGAATCTAAAGAGAGGGAATGCTGACTTCAGAATGCTGATTGCTGAATTAAAAAACGTTTTTATTAACAATTTAAAATTCATAACTCATAACAGACCTGTCTGTGTGCATCGCATGGGCAGGCCGCAGGCGCTAAGGGGGCTTTGTTATGGGAAGTGATTGGAAAAAACTTTTATTAAAGGAGGTATGCTCGAAAATTGGAAGTGGAGCGACTCCTCGAGGTGGGAATAGCGTCTATCTTTCAGAAGGAGAATATTCTCTAATTCGTAGTCAAAATGTGCGCAATGATTCTTTTGCTCACAATGGCTTAGCATTCATCAAAAAATCTCATGCGGATAAACTTTCGAATGTAACTGTTGAGAAGGAGGATGTTCTTCTAAATATCACAGGAGACTCAGTTGCTCGTTGCTGCCAAGTTGACCCAAGCGTTCTTCCTGCAAGAGTTAATCAGCATGTAGCCATTATTCGCCCGACGCCAGAAATCTTAGATGCCCAATATCTAAGATACTACATGGTTTCTCCGCTGATGCAGAATGAAATGCTTTCCATGGCTGGTATTGGTGCTACGCGAAATGCTTTGACGAAGGGGATGATTGATGGTTTTGAAATTCCTCTCCCGCCTCTCCCCGAGCAAAAAGCGATTGCTCATATCTTGGGATCATTGGATGACAAGATAGAGTTGAATCGGCGGATGAATGCGACGCTGGAAGGGATGGCGCAGGCGCTCTTCAAAAGCTGGTTTACTGATTTTGATCCAGTCGTGGACAATATCCTAATGAAAAACATGGCGGAATATTTGGATCAAAATCAGCCCTCATCCCCGCTTCTCCCAGGGGGAGAAGAGCTTTCTGACCCGAAAAAATCCCTCGCCCTCTGGGAGAGGTTAGGTGAGGGTGCCTTTAAAGGCATACCCGAAGAATTCGCCACCCGCGCCGAAACCCGCCGTTTAGCCCTTGCCGATGGCACAGCCAACCGCGAAGCCGCCAAAGCATTTCCAGATTCGTTTCAGGAAACTGAAAAGATGGGCTGGATTCCTGATGGGTGGGAAGTTTCAACGTTTGGTGATGTGGCTTTAGCCATCCGCGATTCGGTGAACCCTTCAAGCTTGGATGCAGATGTCCCGTATGTAGGGCTTGAACATATCGGACGAAAACAAATGTATTTGTCTGACTGGGGTTGCGCTGAAGATGTGGATAGTAATAAGTCGGCGTTTCAAAAAGGGGATGTTTTGTTTGGAAAACTACGTCCTTATTTTCATAAGGTTTGTATTATGAATTTCTCAGGTGTTTGCTCAACAGATATTCTGGTGTTCCGTGCGAAGGAAGATTGCTGGAGTGGTTTTGTTCAGTATCAACTTTTTAATGAAAAATTTGTCGAATATGCAAATGCCCGAAGCACAGGAACAAGAATGCCTAGAGCCAGCTGGAAAGACATGGTGGCATATCTGATTGCTAAACCATGTGGTGATGTGGCAGCTCGTTTCGCCAGATTGGTTGAATGCTTTAATGCAAAAGCTTTGCTGAATGTAGAATCCGCAAGCAAGCTGGCTAAACTCCGAGATACACTGTTGCCAAAGGTGATTTCCGGCGAGCTGCGAATTGAGGATGCTGAAGATTTAATTAAGGAGGAAAAATGAAAATTAAAAAATTGAGCATACGAAATTACAGGCTTCTTAAAGATATATCCCTCAGTCTTTCGGATACAAGTACGGTAATTGTCGGGCGAAACAACACTGGTAAAACGTCTCTTACGGAAATTTTCCGTAGTTTTTTTTCAGACAAAGCCAATATGAAATTCGAGGATTTCAACATGTCTACGTTGCACGAATTTAAGGTGGCGTTGACGGTATTTACGGAAAGAAAAGACGAAGCAGATATCAGGAAGCTCATTCCGACCGTTGAACTTGAAATCCTGCTTGATTACCAGGACGATCGGCAGGACTATGGATGCCTATCGGATTTCATCCTCGATCTCGATGTAGACCAAACCGAAACTACCGTGCTTGTCCGGTATCAACTTAGAGACGGGAAAATAAAATCGTTTTTTGATGGGCTAAATTCGGAGGATTCGGTCAGCTATTACAAAGAGCTGAAGGAACGGATTAGTAAATATTTTGAGATAAAGGCGTTCGCTATTGACCCATTCGATGAAGAGAACAGGGTTGCTGTTGATATCGCAAAAGTGAAGCGGGTACTTCTGGCGGACTTTATCAACGCTCAGCGTGGTCTTGATGATGAAACCCACAAAGAGAAGGATGTTCTTGGAAAATCTCTCGGAAAGATTTTAAAGAGCGCAGATCTGTATAGTGCACCTTAAGAATTTTAAAACCAATCGGCGGGCATCAACATTGCGGTTCAAGAACTGCAAACCAAGGTTGATTCCGATTTTCAGGGGAAGTTGAGAGAGCTACTTCCTTCGCTTGCGCTGTTTGGTTATCCGGGACTTGGCGATCCTGGTTTGAGCGCGCAGACCGAACTCAGCATAGAGTCGTTGCTTAAAAACAATACAACGGTGTTCTATCAAAAAGATAAAAATTTTACGCTGCCTGAAACTTATAACGGCCTTGGATTTCGGAACCTAATTTTTATTTTATTCCGCATCTATGAGTTTTTTCGAACATTCCAGTCGGCTGAGCAGGAGCCGAAGGGGCACGTGGTATTTATTGAGGAACCGGAGGCCCACCTCCATCCGCAGATGCAGGAGGTGTTCATACGCCAGCTCGATCAAATCGTCAAGCAGTTCGAGACGAAACTGAACGGCGGGAAAAAGTGGCCGGTGCAGTTTGTGGTGAGCACGCACTCCACGCATCTGGCGAATGAGGTGGATTTCAGCAAGGTGCGGTATTTCCTGTCGAAAGACGGAGATGGGACGAAGGTCAAAGACCTGAGCGCAGTTTTTGATCCTGAGATGGATAAGATCGACCGGGATTTTGTACACAAGTATATGACACTCACGAAGTGCGACCTCTATTTCGCGGACAAGGCCATTTTGGCCGAAGGGGCGACAGAACGGATACTTATGTCGGAAATTATCAGGAAGATCGATGAAAAGCATTCTGTAAAACTTCGGCATAGTTATATGTCGATTGTTGAAATCGGCGGCGCGTATGCCCATCGCTTTTATAAATTCCTTGATTTCCTTGAGCTACAGACGCTGGTGATTACTGATCTCGATTCAGTTAAGAAAAAAAATGGGAAAGGTAGATATTTCGGTTGTCCTGTCAGTGATGGGACTCACTCCAGTAATATGGGTATTTCAAACTGGTTTGGTCAAACAAGATATATGAACTTAGTAGCCATCCAAGAAAAACCCGACGCAGAGAAAATTAACGGGAAACGACGGTTGTCGTTTCAGGTCCCGGAAACCGAATCGAAAGCATGTGCGCGGAGTTTTGAAGATGCGTTCATGCTCGCCAATAAAAAGTCGTTCAAGATTGAAGATGAAGACGGCATTGATGCTGAAAAAGCAGTGTTCTGTAAAGCTGCCAAAATCGGCAAACGGAGTAAGGCTGATTTTGCCATCAGATATGCCACAAATGAAACCGAATGGACGGTTCCCAAGTATGTCGAAGACGGCCTGCTGTGGTTGGCTACTACAATTGAGCCTGTTGAAGAGACTGACGGAGGAGCCGAATGAGCGAGAGCAACCCAGCCTTGGAAGCCGCACAACAAGCATCCGAAGAAATGTTTGCGGCAATTAACACAAAAACCTGCTTCCGTGTGGAGGCAGGCGCGGGTGCGGGGAAAACCTATTCCTTGATCGAAGCCCTGAACGATTTCTGCAAAAAGAAGGCCACTGAGTTTGAGAAGAAGGGCCAAAAGATCGCCTGTATCACTTACACCAGGATCGCCTGTATCACTTACACCAGAGTGGCCAAAGATGAAATTCGGGCGCGGACAGACAGCCATCCGGTTATCTTTACCGATACGATTCATGCTTTCGCATGGAGTCTGCTCAAGGGATTTCAACCTGCGCTGAGGGAGCTGATCCCAACATTGAGTCCCAAGTGGGAAGCGCGGATCGAAGAAGTCGGAGGTCTGGCCGGACAAAACATAATTTATGACCTTGGCTATCCGAAGGCCGACTCAGAGACCATTGAACTGCACCATGACGATGTTATTAAACTGATGGTCAAACTCCTCGAAAAGCCAAAGTTCCAGACGCGGGTAAAAAGTAACTACCCCGTCCTTTTCATTGATGAATATCAGGACACCAACGCCGAACTCGCGGATGCGCTGGTCAAAAACCTCATAGAAAAACCCTCCGGCGTGTTGATTGGGTTGTTCGGCGACCATTGGCAAAAAATATATGGATCCAAAGCATGCGGTCTGATTGAAAACGACAAGATCATAGAAATCGGTAAGAATGCAAATTTTCGCTCGGATAAAAACATTGTCGAATGCCTGAACCGCATGAGGCCGGAGCTGATACAGCATGAAGTCGACCCCGACTCTACTGGAGAGATTAACGTTTTCCATTCGGAGGGATTTCATGGTGAGAGAAGATCCGATAATCATTGGAAAGGTGATCTGCCTGTAAGTGACGTGCACGACTATCTCGGGCGGACAATCGCTCGGCTGAAAGTAAATGGTTGGGACTTCGCAGCAGAGCACTCGAAAATACTCATGCTTACCAACAATGTACTTGCTTCCGAACAGGGATACCGAAACCTTGCCGGTTGTTTTAAAAACTCCGATGACTACCTTAAAAAGAAAGATCATTACATCAAGTTGTTTCAGGAAACGGTGGAGCCCATGTGTGAAAAATTCCTTCTTGGCCATTACGGGGAGATGTTGTCCGTTCTTGGTACCAAAAACCCCCGCCTTTCGTGTCAACAGGATAAAGCGAAGTGGGCTTCAGACATAAACAAGCTCATTGACCAGCGCAAAACTGGCACTATTCGCGATGTGCTTGACCTGTTAAAAGAAACTTCCCGACCTCAGCTGTCAGCGAAAGTTGCCGCAGCGGAAAAACGGCTTGTTCAAATTCGCGATGCGGAAATTGCCAAAAAGGAAATTGAAGAACTCGATGCGAAATTCGCCAAGAAAATCCGAAAAATCGAAGCCATTTCTTATGCTGAAGTAATGAACCTCTACCGCTATGTCGAAGATCAAACACCGTTCTCCACAAAGCACGGCGTGAAAGGTGCTGAATTCGACAACGTCCTCGTTGTTTGCGGACGGGGTTGGAACAACTACAACTGGAATCAGTTGCTCGAATGGTTCAAAGATGGTGTGCCCACTGCCAAGGAAGAAACCTTTGAGCGGAACAGAAACCTCTTTTATGTATCCTGTTCTCGAGCAAAGAAAAAGCTAGCGCTTCTCTTTACTCAGAAGCTTTCAGAGCAAGCACTTGGGCATATCGATCATGTTTTTGGCAAAGACAATGTCGTAGGAGAACCGTAAGGATTTGATAAAACTCACTGAAGCACAACTTGAATCAGCGATAATCGAACTCCGACGAACCCGTGGGTTCGAATGATGAATGCTGAGTGATAAATTATGAATGAGTATAATATTACAGGGCGCTTATGGCGAACGCTTGCAAATCAGTTGTTGCGTTCAGGTACATCGGTCGGTAATAATATCGAAGAAGCCCCGCGAATATGGGCCGTGGAAGGGTGGTTTCAGGAAATGAGTAAAATGAGAGTTATTTTGTTTTCGAGATCCTAGGGTGCAGGCTGAGTCTGCGGATGGAGTTTATTTATGACGGAATCGAATCGGATAGAGTATAAACGGGAGCTGACGGATAAGTTGGAGCGCGAGGTTGTGGCGTTTCTAAATTATCGGGACGGTGGGGTGATCTATATTGGAATCGACACCGATGAGCGTGTAGTTGGTGTGGAGGATTGCGATGCAGTGCAACTGGCGGTGAAGGATCGGCTTAAAAATAATATTCAACCTTCGATTATGGGGCTTTTTGATATTATCCATGAGGAGCACGATGGAATGGATGTTGTGCGTATTACGATTGCGGGTGGGCTGGAGAAGCCGTATTACCTGAAAAAGTATGGGATGACGGCGAAGGGCTGTTTTCTGCGCGTTGGCAGCGCGGCGGAGCCGATGCCAAAGGAGATGATCGAGTCGCTCTACGGGCGGCGGGTGCGTAATATGATTGGGCGTATGCCCTCAACACGGCATAACCTGACGTTTGAGCAGTTGAAAATTTACTATGAGGCGCGTGGTTTGAAGTTGAATGACCGGTTTATGGAAAACCTGGAGCTGTTGACACCAGAGGGGCAGGCGAATTATGCGGCGTATCTTCTGGCGGATGAAAACGGGGTTTCGGTTCAGGTGGCAAAGTATGCGGACAAAACCCGGGTGGACCTGGTTGAAAACCGTGATTTTGGTCGTTGTTCGCTGGTGAAGGCACTAAAAGGAGTGCTGGAACGAATGGATGTGGAGAATACGATATATACGAAGATTGGCTTTCCGTTGCGAGAGGAGCGGGAAATGATTGATTCGGTGGCGATGCGCGAAGCCGTGATTAATGCGATTGTGCATAACGACTATTCCAACGGGGCGTGCCCAAAGTTTGAATTTTTTGCGGATCGGCTGGAGATTACGTCGGCAGGTGGGTTGCCGTATGGGGTGACGGAGGAGGATTTTTTCAGCGGTTATTCCTCGCCCCGCAATAAGGAAATTATGCGAGTGTTCCGGGATCTGGAAATTGTGGAGCAGCTCGGTAGCGGGGTGCCGCGTATTTTGGAACGATACGGACGCGATGTGTTTGAGATCCGCCCGAATTTTGTGCGTGTGGTTTTGCACCACGAAGAAATTGTTAGGAAAGCTTCGGGGAAAGCTTCGGGGAAAACTTCGGGGAAAACTTCGGGGAAAACTTCGGGGAAAACTTCGGGGAAAACTT
>JAQIBS010000156.1 GCA_027858965.1 Kiritimatiellia bacterium | reverse complement strand
TACGGCAGGCTGCTTCTGTCCCATATTTTTCGTTCAGTTCTCTAAGTGTTTTTGGATACTCTTCCATAGTATGGATACTACATATTGTGGCAGCTGGAGTCAAGGGCATACCCCATTGCGAACAACACAGGAGCGGACCAGAGGATATTTATGTTTTCCTGTGCCTGTTCCGTAAGCAAGCAGCCCCAACTGGGCATCAAGTGCAGGAACCTGATTGCGTGGTCCGCGATATGAGTTGCCAGCTATAATGGTGTTATTGAGAAACTGATTGAACCAGTTGGCCTCACCGGACATAGCATCGCCATTATAGCCGCCGGTTCGGGATGTTTCATTGTTTGCCAGAATACCTTCTATCATCGAACCATACAGCTGCAGGGCAATGGTTGAGTCGTAGGCTTTGTTTTCAGTATAAATAAATCGACGGCGGAATGAGCTGATATTAATCACAGATTTTTCGTCAGGAGTAATATTCCATGCGGTGTTCAACTCAATCTTCTTGCCGTTTATCGATTTAATCCGTCGGATTTGTCCAGCACCTTTTCCCCCGGCAATCTGGGCCGCCCCATTTTTCCATGCATCAATTCCATATTTCCAGTCAGCATCCTGCTTGAGTGTAAATGAAGTAGGGCTGCTGTTTTCAACTGTATCCATGTACGCATGCACCCGCCCGTCACCGGTAATTGTTTCGCGGTTGTTTCCATCAAAATTGTTTTCGTGGTAGTTGTTGGCCCAGTAGATGTTTTCGGAGCCCTCCGGCAGCCCGTAGAAGGATGTGCAGTTTGCTCCACCCAGATGGTTGTTCTCTATGATCAGCTGCTGTCCCGAGTAGCCGTTCCATCCTATAATATTTCCGCGCGAAAGAATATTGTCTGAGATATTACTATAGTAGGCGCGAATCTCGAAGACACCACCAGCTGCACAGTAAATGTCATTATGAGTTATATTGACATTCTCACCGCCCAGACGCAGGGCACGGGCGTAGTGAATAGGGTAGATGCGTCGTTTGAGCTCATCCATATTGTTGTTGATATACTGCGAGTAGAGCATGCGTAGTGTAATATTATGAATTGTCACGTTGCCGCATTTGTAGGCCGCTTTTTCCTCTGGCGATAAAGGCTGCCGCGGCTGTGGCCAGTTGCTTACAATTCCATCTTTATGATTGCCGCATGTAAGAAAGATACTGGAGACTTCAAATGAATGAGTGCCCTTGATAAGAGCGTCCAGGGGTTCGAATGAATCCGGCCAGTAAATCTGAGATTGATCATCGCCTGTTCCGCGTAACGCAGAGTAAGGGGGGAGCTCAATTGTTCTGGTCATCTGGAACCGTCCCCTGGGAACGAACAGCACTCCGCCGTTGTTCTGTTTCAGCTTCTCAACTGTCGCAAGAATTGCAGTTGTGTCATCAATCCCATCGTTAGGGATTGCTCCGCAATCGATTACATTATAAATTCTGTCAGGAATAATGCTCTTTTTTTCGGCGACCCGGATCTCTCCTGCCGAGACCGGCGGACTCTTCCTGTCACGAATCAGGATAACTTCATAGAGACCGGCCTCGATCTCTTCCCAGCTTTCGGTCCTGACTGAGAACTGGTTGTATCTGGAAACCTTTAAAGAAATGCTCTTTCCTCTTTTGTTGCCTGTGATTTTTTTCAAAGTGACTTCAGGAGCACGCTTTGTCGGGGTTGAAAGACAGTTGCCGAAGATCGAAAAGCTGCCCAAAAGAGTTGATGCCTTCCGGCCGTTATCTCCCTGAATCCACCAGGGCGCTGGAGCATTGAACTGAAATGCTTTGCTGCTCTGCTCGCCATCTTTAATTACACCGCTGACTATTCCCTGCTTCCATGATTCAGGATAAACAAACATTACGGAGGTATCAGAGATGCTGATGGGGGTTACAACCTCTTTCTTCCATCCACATTTCAGCTCAACAACAGCATTGCTGCTGAAATTTCCACCATGAACAAGAACAGTTTCTCCCGGTTGGACTGGCGACGAAACCCACATAATATTGGGCGCAGCGTTCTTTTCAATTGCATGTAGATGGAAGGCGTAGGCTAAAAACAGAAAAATTATTGCAGTACGTTTAATCATTAATCAAATCCTTATAGTTGTCCTGGTACGGTTCATCTGAATCAGCCATGATTTCTTCAATGGAGGCCATAAGTTCATGCGCTGATCTATTTTTATTTTTGAGTGGAAAGAAATTCTGAGATGACTTTTGCAATCTCTACATCACCTGCTTTGTTTTCCTTGTTTAGTTCAGTTTTATCAACTCTTCTCTGATGGTGGCGTATAGCTCCGGAGTCCACTCGGGAACTTCCGGCATCTTTGCAGGGAGTTCTCGGGTTCGGAAATCTGTCGGACTGAGAATCACTGAAATCTTCTCAATTCCGGTCTCTGCTGCGAGAATAAACAGCTCTTCAGCGGCTGAGTTTCCCATGGCCAAACAACCAACAGAACAATTTTTGCCATGAATCATAATATCGCATCCCAGATCTTCTCGTCCATTGAATTTTCCTTTCATCTTATCAAAGCGAAGTGCCAGATGGTACCTGCTGTTCGGATTAAGTGACTCAATTTTATAGAGCCCCTCAGGAACCTGCAGATCTCCCTCCTGCAGTTCCCAATTGCGATCCGTCTTTGCTCCCCATTCGGGATGTCCACAGCCGAAACCGATAGGACGGCCGGGGGCATACATCGGGATATGCATCATCAGTACCAGAGGAACTCCGGAGTCGACCTGCTTTTGGAAAAAGGTGAGCTGTTCCGGCAGTATCTCATAGGTTGAATTGTCGATTGCCTCACTGAAAAAGCGTACACGGGTGTCATCAAGTGCAAAGGATCCGCGGCAACCTGGCTTAGCTGGTTGTGACGAAGTTGAGCTTGCTGAACTGATCATTGGGACAGAGACGGCAGCTAATGCTGCACTCTGAAGAAATCCGCGGCGGTTTAAACAGGGGGGCAATAAATTTTTCATAATTTTTCCTTATATTGCAACGCGGACTTTGTCCGCAATTCAAAATTCTCGCCACGAAGAACGTAGCGCGGCAGAGCCGCAACCAACCTTCTTTCTCCGTGCCCCAATGTCCTCAGTGGTAAAATCTACGAACCATCCATGTCATGTTAATCATGTAATCCTGTCTGAGATTACAGAAATCATTATTGGTCTTATGCGGACATGTCCAACTCATATCGTGTTAATCCTCCATTATTGTTTCGGTTTATATGCCTTCATGGGAGTTATTGTAACCGGTCCCAGAAGTCCGGATGGAGTAAGCGGCCATTGTGATGCGTCAAACTTCTTGTAGTTGATCTCTACAATATTGATTTCATGAAAGATCTTCCAGTAACATGCGCAGCCGAAGATGCCATGCGATTGATCAACGGACGAGGATAGTTTTTGCTGTCTACATTGTTCTTGTCACGACGGATGCCAGGAATCTTAAACTCGCTGGCCCCGAATATCTCAGTCTCCGGTATGCCGCAGGCTCCATACAGGTCCAGCAGGTTTGATGGTGAGCCATGAGCCTGGTTTCTTGTTGTGCATCCTTTGGAGGCAGACCATTTAACCCATGTCTGCATGTAATCCAGATGCAGATCAGACAGGGTTTCTCGATAATCAGATTTGATTCGCGCAACAGTCTCCGCATCACCTGTGCCAAAGAGCTCTGGCAGGTGATTCATCAGGTCATAACCGCGGCGTGTTTTGAACTCCTCAGGAAGTTCTCTGCACCAGTTCCCCATGAATTCGAATGAATCATGATACATGGCGCGAGGCATGACTGACCATGTTCACAAATTCAGGAGAGAGGTGCTGAAGGTATTTTTTTTCATATCCCTTAACACCATAGATAGGCACAATGGTTGCTCCGCCCATCCCTGCCTTATGCATTGTCTCCAGATTCCAGGTGATATTCACCTTGTCAACAGCACTGCCCATCCACCACCAATAACAACCGGGGCGGTTTTCAGCTTTAGGGTCTGGCCAGTCAAGGTCACCAGCGAAAGCCAATTGGATACATGCGCAGGTGAGTGTGAATAAAAGGATCTTTATATTACTATTAATCATTTTTTCATGTCTTGTTATGAGAACTTTTTTTTCAGCTCAAGAACTTCATTTGCGTATGTCGTCTGGTATTTGCCTTCAGAATCAAGTTTGTAGATTTTATGTGGTTGTCTATCTTTATTCTGCTCTGTGCGGGCAAATCGAAATATTGATAAATACCCTTCCAGAAATTCTTTGCCGCAGACTTTGCATAGTTCTCTGCATGTCCACATCTGATCAGTAATCTGCTCCTGTTTAACTCCTGATGGGATCTCAAAAACATGCAGGTATTTTTTGTGGTCTTCAGGAGAGACGCATTGCATGATTCTCCAGAATGGGGCGCTGTTCCAGTCCGCTTCAGGCGGTTCATCCGTACCTTCACCAAAAGTGATGTATATATAGAAGGGATAGTCTTCGGGCTTCATTGTGCCGCCTATGAGAATGTACTGTTCTTTATTTCTGTAAGTTACACAGAAGTCTTTCTCGCCCGTAATGCTATTTGTTTGAGAAAACCCGTATTCCGTTAGAAATTGATCAAATGAATTATGAATCTCTTTTTCAAATAGCTTTGCTATGTTTTCCGTCATCTTATGTCCAAAGTTTAACTGTTGATTCCTCTACTATACAATTCGTACACGAGTAGGTAGTATAAAATATTAATCGAATTATCACTATTGATTTCTTGTAAAAAATACCCTCCGTTTTGCACTCCTATCCCACTTTGCGCCTTCGCGCCTTGGCGGGAAAAAAAGTAAATGATTTGACGAAAATGATTGGTGTGGAAATGCCGACAGTTTCAAACCGATTCATCCCGGTTTTCTGAAAGGCTTTGACCCCGAGCATGTTGAATTAATTTCAAAGTCTTATGCGGCATTGGGTTTTGATGCGAATGTTGAACTTGCTGAAAAGTCAGGAATCCACATTAATGATAACAGGCATATTAAAGTTGATAATTACCAGAGAACCAATAAACATAATGTCTTTGCCGTTGGAGACTGCTCCCAGACAATAGGTTTTATAACCGGCAGGAATGATAACATTATGCTGGCATCTCTAGCCGCTGCAGAAGCACGTGTCCTCGGACATAACTTGTTTAAGATACGGATCAAGCGCAATTTTCCCGGAACGCTGTCGGTTTTTGTAACGGAAATAAATAAAACCGTATATGCATCTGCCGGTGCAAGAGAGGATGAAGCTGAACAGGCGCTCCGAAGTACACTACTCCGTTTATATCGCCGCCACCCACCAGTCCAGAGTCAGCATCAAGTAAACTGAGATCCTGCCAGATGCTCTCTTCTTCGATGCCCAATGAGAATGTGTCGGTTCCCGCATCTCCGGTTCCAGGCGTGATGCGTTTGCCTCCGCTGATCTCCAGATATTCGCCGTTTGCCATTTGATAGTGGAGCCCGCTGCTGTTGTATGTCGTGTTTGTAAAGAGAGAATCCGCTCCCTGTCCATCATACCAGAGTGTCTGGTCTGCGTTGGCTATTGGTGCCACGTCTGCCCAGCTTGTGCCGAATCGGACTTCATCAAAATCAAACAAAGAGAGATTAACATTAGTGCACTTAAAGTATATTCAATATTTTTCATAACAAACCTTTCCGCTAACCAATATTTATGTAATGTCTAATTAGTTGAGTAAATTTTATAGTAGAGGGTATATATAAGTCAATCATGCAATTCTATTCTCTTTTGTCCATGAATTTGTAGTGTATATCGCCGAAGAGTTTATGTCCCACTGATTTGGTATGGCACGAGTTGCAGTTCATTTTTGTGCTCGAATTTGCAACTTTGCCCTCGGTTCCATGACATGTTATGCAGGTATGAGTTGCTTGATCATCGACACTTTCAGTCATGTAGCTGTTGTCCACTAGCTTATTCAGCATGGTTACGAGCTTGGCGGCTACATCAGCTGTTAGACGCTTGCACCGTTCTGAACGTTCTTTGCTGTCGACTCTGCATCCGGCAGCATTTGCCCAGCATGTGGTGGAGGCATGACAGAGTGGTGATTTACAAATGCTTTTCGGAGGAGTGAAGTCAAGGATGGGCTTATTCGGTTGGAATACGGGAAGTGCCGTGTTTTCATACCACCGGAAAAGATCTTTGATCAGGGCATCCCGGATTTTTTTATCGTCTACAAACAAACCAATCAGTGATGCTGATCCGTTGAGAGCACCGCATAAGGTTCCGTAGCCACCGACTCCGCTGTGGCCGTATTTCATCATATGGACAGGGAAGGAGGCAAAAGGTTCTCCATGTGTTTCTGCCAGCTGGGAAATGACACTTTTGACTGCCGCATACATGCAACTTCCTGCACTGTAGTTATTGTAGGCAATATCAGCTGTTATCTCAGGAACTAACTTATGATATATCCATTTAGGATCTGCTGCGTTAAGGTCGAGTTTCTTTTGTTTGCCTTGTGGAGGAATTTCCGGTTTGAGGGCAGTTGTAAGAATCGATACTCCTACTCCTCCTATTAGGCCGCTTGTGACAACTTTCAGTGCTGTACGTCTGTTCACTTATTCTCCTTATGTTATTCCTGGTTCAATACTTCTTTTTGTTATTTCTTCTGGGTTGTTTGCGGGGGGACGGGAAGTTGAACTTGGGTGAGTGCGAGGCAATGCGGGCCTCCCGGATATTGGAGTTCATTTCTTTGACGATCTCAGGGTACTGGGCCGCCACATTGTTTTTCTCGGCTGGATCGTTTGTAAGATCATAGAGCTCCAGAGGATAATCGGGGTTGATGGCAACATCATAACGGACGGCCTTCCATTTGCCCTGCCGCATGGCTACGCGCCCTCTTTTCTCATGAAACTCCCAGTAGAGATAGTCATGTTCTCGCTATCGGAATCGGGTGCTCCCAGCCCCCATTTACCGAAAACGCCGGTGGTGTAACCTGCCTTTTTGAGCATGTGAGCCATGGTAAATGTGCTGCCGGGCATGGATGATTGTCCCTCGGGTTGTATCTCTGCATTGCCGCGTACAAAGCTGTGGCCTGTATGTTTGCCGGTGAGAAGACAGCATCGGGAGGGAGCGCAGACGGTGCTGCCGGAGTAGTGCTCTGTGAATATCATCCCCTCAGCGGCCAGTGAGTCGATATTTGGGGTTTTGAAATGTTTCTGACCAAAGCAACTGAGGTCGCCATATCCCAGATCATCAGCTAGAATATAAATAATATTGGGGTTACGTGCGGTGGCTGTAAATGTTATCAGGGCGGTAAAGATAAAAGATAATATTATTTTCATTGCTTTCTCCACTAAAATTGCCTGTAATTCTAACATGAATATAGAGTGGAGATAAACAAAATACCTTTGCGTAAATTACTTATGAATCTGTTAGACAAACCGGTGCTTTTCATCTAGTATTAAGAATAGTAATTAAATCAGTGATTGTTTTGGAATAATTGATTAACTCAAAGAATTAAAGGGGATTACGAATGATTGTTATTGGTGCAGATCCATTTGCAGAATTTTTGAAACAGGCAGTTGAAGAGGTTGCTGCCATTGATGCCGCTGAGAGGGCATGAATCAGATTTAAATGAAAAAGAGATTGAGGTGAAAATGATTGTTCTGGCAATGGCGGCCCATCCTGATGATATTGAGTTTATGATGAGTGGAACGCTGCTTTTATTAAAACAGGCCGGGGCGGATATTCATATCTGCAACCTGGCTAATGGTTGTTATGGCTCGGAGGTGATGTCGAAGGAGGAAACCGCTCGGGTTCGCGCCGGTGAGGCACAGGCCTCCGCTGAGTTGGCCGGGGCGACCTTGCATCCATCGTTCTTTGATGATCTTGGGATTTTTTATGATGCTCCTTCGCTGGCAAAGGTGACCGCTGTGGTACGCAGTGTCCAACCTGATATCATTCTAACCCTGCCGATGCATGATTATATGGAGGACCACTGTCTGGCATCACGGTTGACATGCTCGGCGGCCTTTAACCGCGGTTGTCCCTGCTATGTGAGCGATCCTCCTGTGCCTTCCTACAGCAAGCCGGTGGCTATTTATCATGCGCTACCCCATTCAATGATGGATATGGAGCGTAAACCCGCTGCACCTGATTTTGTTGTGGATGTTGCTACTGTGATGGAGATGAAAGAGGCGATGCTTTCAAAGCATGTCAGCCAGAAAGAGTGGCTGGATTCAACACAGGGTATGAGTTCGTATATTAACAATATGATCAACAGTGCACAGGATGTGGGTTCCCGGTTTAGTTCATTTAATTATGCAGAGGGTTGGGTACGGCATAATCATACCGGTTATTGCGGTTCCGATTTCGATCCTGTGAGAGAGCTGCTTGGAGATCTTATTTTTAACTACGAATGAACGCGAATAGACACGGATAGGGGTGTCTCGCAGAGATGCAGAGAACGCAGAGAAAGAAATCTTTTTCAATCCAGATGATCCTGTTATCCTGTCTAAATAAATAAGGAAATTATTATGGCACGTGCAATTAGTAAACTGGCCCCGGATTGGTGGGATTATACGACTCTGGATGCAGAAATTTTAAATGATGCAGCAAAGCTGTCAGCAAAGGATCTGGAGCAGCTTTCACGTCCTGGTTTTACAGTGAATTTTTTTGATACCGTTGAGGAGTTTTATGCGGCAGAGGCTTTGGAGTATATCATTGCCTGGCGACAGGGTACGCCGGATAATCCGGTTGGGGTCTGCGGTCCGATTGGCCCGACTGAGCAGCTTCCGTTGGTAGCCCGCATGGTTAATGCCATGGAGCTGAACCTTAAAGATGCACATTTCTGGGGGATGGATGAGTGGGTTGAGAATGGTGAGACGGTCTCTCCTGAACATCCGCTTTCATTTGCCAAATGTGATAAGGAACAGTGTTTTGACCGGATTGATGTTGCTTTCAAGATGCCGGAGGAAAATATGCATTTTCCTGTTGGCGATCTGGGTGCATACACAAAATCCTATGATGATGTGAAATGCCTGCTGATGCAGGGAGGACAGGGAGAAATCAAACATTGGGCCTTTAATGATCCTGTCAAGCGTGATGGCATTTATAAGGATGTTCCGCCCACTCCTGAGGAGTACCGTAGGAAGGCTGCCCGTATTGTTGAACTGCATCCTGTAACCATTATTCAGAATGCCCGCACTTCAGGTGGTGGTAATGTTTCCATGGTGCCGACAACTGCCGCTACGGTTGGACCTGTTGAAACATGGAAGAGTGAAAAAGTCTCTATCTGGCATCCGGGACATCATGACAATCCCTTCGGTATGCGTCTTTCCGCTCTGATGATTTCAAAGCAGATTCCTGATGCCAGCGTTCCAATGTCGCTCCTGGCAGATCATCCCAATGTGTGTTTCAACTATCTCAGATCCGGGATAGGTGAAGTTGCCGTGGAGATGCACTAGATGAAGGTTAAAGGTTAAAGGTTAAAGGTTGAAGGTTAAAGGTTGAAGGTTAATCCAATATCCAATATCCAACACGAGATCCGAGTTTGCGAGAAAGGCTGCTCCGCAGGAGCGGCAATGGAGCCCGCAGGGCGGAATGGCAATTCCAACTGAACAAGTAAAAAAGGAGTGCGCTTCCGCTTTGATCTGAGGTTACGCTGTGCAATGATTGCGCGATAGCAGCTTTTGATTTGGATATTGGGAGTTCCGTGTTTGATATTGGATATTGTGTGCGGCTATGCTGCGTTACGTTCTTTTGTGGACAATTATTTTGGATTGCGGGCAAAAGCCCGCGTTGGAGGTACAAAATCATTATGAAAATTTCTGTTTGGTTACTGTCTGTAGCAATATTCGGTTGTTCGTTGATTCATGCGGATGATGTGATCCCACTTCCCGGTGAAGAGGGGATAAAGGCTCCACTGGGGTGCGAGCCCTTTCCCAGTTCAATGCATGCTTTTATCTGGCGCAACTGGAGTGTTGTTCCTGTTGCGAAGCTGTCCGAAGTTCTGAAAACCACACCTGATAATGTTACTCAGGTGGCAGTTTCAATGGGCTTAACGCCGCAGAGTCGTATATTGCGTGAGTGGAAGAGTGAGGGCTATATTACGGTGCTTCGCCGTAATTGGCATCTTCTGCCTTATGAACAGCTTCTTGTACTTCTGGATTTCTCACGGGAGAAGCTGCGCGAACACTTGATAGAAAATGACTTTCTATTTATCAAGCTGGGGAGTATCAAACCCAAATGCGATCTGTTGCTCTATCATAAACCAAAAGCTGTTGAAAAGGCTGAGGCCGGAGAGATTGCTGCCTGGCTGAAAGAGGAGGGTGCGGCTGGTTTGTCGTTAAAGGAGGAGCCACGCTTTACATTTATTCCTGAACTATCGTTGCCAGGTCCGCAAAACACAAAGAGCAATAAAGATGAGGCATCACCCTTTGATTTGCGTTTGATATTCTCATACTTTGCTGATTATGCAGATCCCTTATACAATCCTGAAGTGAGCTCTTATCCTGATGGTCTGTTGCAGCGGCTCTCTGAGAACGGAGTGAATGCGGTCTGGGTGCATACGGTCCTGCGTACGCTGGCACCCCCAACCAAAGAGTTTCCTGAGTTCGGTAAAGATTACCAGAAACGTATTGCAGGGCTGAAAGTTCTGGTTAAACGCGCTAAAAAATATGGCATCGATGTTTATATATACCTGAATGAACCGCGTGCTATGCCGCAGGAGTTCTTTGATGTTCCCGGGCGGGAAGCGTTGAAGGGCACCGGTCGGAACGGTCTTTATACAATGTGTACTTCAACTCCTGAGGTGCGTCAATGGATCTCTGACTCGCTAGCGTATATTTTTAAAGAGGTTGATGGTCTTGGCGGGGTATTCACAATAACGGCCTCTGAAAATTTAACCAGCTGCGCATCGCATCGGTTGCAGAAGAATTGCCCGCGTTGCAGTCAACGCAGCTATGCGGATATAATCGCAGAGGTTAATACAACAATTGCAGAGGGTGTTAAACGTGGTAATCCAGATGCCCGGACAGTTGTCTGGGACTGGGGCTGGGATGATAAGTACGCCGCTGATATAATTGCTAAGCTACCGAAACATTGCTGGTTTATGTCGGTAAGCGAGTGGTCTCTCCCTATTGAACGAGGTGGAATTAAGTCAAAGGTGGGGGAGTACTCCCTTTCTGCTCCCGGACCTGGTCCGCGTGCCACCAAGCATTGGGAGCTGGCTCGGGCGGCCGGTCTCAAGACTGTGGCCAAGGTGCAGGCCGGATCGACATGGGAGTTCTGCGTTATTCCATATCTGCCGGTTATGGATCTGGTGGCAGAACATGCGCATAATCTTAGCGGTGCTGATGTAGATGGCGTTATGCTGAGCTGGAGTCTGGGTTGTTATCCCTCGCCGAACCTGAAGATATTTCAGAAGATAAAGGGCAAGGAGCAGAGTGTTGATGATGTTCTGAATGAAATTGCTGAGTCGCTATATGGAAAAACCGGAGTGCCTTTGGCACGTCAGGCATGGACGGCTTTCTCAGATGGATTCAAAGAATATCCATATCATATATCATCTTTGTATCGCGGACCGCAGCATATGGGGCCGGCCAATCCTCTATGCTTAAAGCCAACTGGTTATTCATCAACTATGGTGGGCTTTCCCTATGATGATCTGAAGGGATGGCGTTCAATCTATCCATTGGATGTATGGATGCAGCAGATAACAAAGGTGCAGCATGGCTTTGAAAAAGGGTGTGTTCTCTATGAAAAACTGGCAAAAGTTGTGGATGCGGATAAACGAGGTGAGGTCTTGCGTGAATTAACGACTTATCGTGCAGCAACTCTACACTTTGAATCAATGGTGAATCAGGCAAAGTTTATTGATGCGCGTGATAAAATGGTGGCTGACGGACAAAACAGAGCAAAGTATGTTAATATCATGCGTGAGGCAGCATCGGCCGAACTGGATGTCGCCAAACGGATGCTGCCCCTGGTGCAGGATGATTCACGCGTAGGTTATGAATCATCCAACCACTATTTTTATATACCGCAGGATTTACGGGAAAAGATTATCAATTGTCGGTATGTTTTAGCGCAGTTGGGAAAATGAATATAGAATTTGAAAAGGCTGATATCTACGCTTGAATCATTGGAAAAATCTTTCTAATATACACATTTAGTTGCTATAGGCTCAACTTCTTGTTTTTGGGTCTTCCGCTGAATCTGTGGGTAAATAATGCTAAATAATGCTTAAAACACCGGGCATAAACCTCTATTATGTTGTAAACCAAAACGACACTTTAGAGAGAGACACCCGGTGC
>JAQIBS010000154.1 GCA_027858965.1 Kiritimatiellia bacterium | reverse complement strand
TACGGCAGGCTGCTTCTGTCCCATATTTTTCGTTCAGTTCTCTAAGTGTTTTTGGATACTCTTCCATAGTATGGATACTACATATTGTGGCAGCTGGAGTCAAGGGCATACCCCATTTGGTATCAACACTCATTGCACGTGGAATCACTGATGATTCAGCAAAAATGGTTGGTGAAGTGGAGGATAAGAATCTTCCTGGTCAGGTAAAGGTCTACTGGGGAACAACTGATGGAGGCAAGGATGTCACAGCCTGGTCAAATACCAATTTCTTTGGGGCAGTAGCCACTGCGGGAATTCTCTCTACGAACATCACGGGGCTCACCCCTGACACAACCTACTATTACCGCTTCTGCGGTAGCAACGCCGAAGGCGATTCCTGGGCTCTCGAAAGCAGGAGTTTTACAACATGGAAATACAACCCGGATGATATCTCCGACCTGCAGCTCTGGCTGAAGGCTGATGACGGCGTCTACCTGGATGCCGGCTCTACGGGAGCAACCAATGAATCGGTTGTTACACAATGGAATGATTTTTCCGGTAACAGCCGTAATGCTTCGCGTGTGAACTCCAATGGCAATATGACATATGAAGATTTCGGAGTTGATAGTATGCCGATGATCACCTTGACGGATATCGCTGGAGGTGATTATCTTAATATTGCTTCCTATCAGGTTGGTGATACCGACGATCTGACCGTTTTTGTGGTTTCAAGGTCGGCCCCGCAAACTGTTAATGGATCGGCTCTTCATCCTTTGATTGAGTCAGGGAATCCAGGTAGCGGTGGAGGAGCCTTCTGCATCATGACGTCGCGTCCCAATGTAGGAGGGCCAGGTAATCTTGGCTATTCCGGACATGGCTATGAAAAATTCCCATATCAGGAGTATACCACTGATGGTGTAGAGCCGAACTTTGGCGATGGTAAAATACATGTTGTGACCCTGACTCTTTCCGGTGTTTCAGGTGGGGGCAATGGCACTCTGACCGGTCATTATGACGGCTCATTAAAGGAAATTCATAATGGGACGAAGAATGATGTCGCAAATGGACCGGTAAGTATAGGAGGCTCTTCTTCCGGTGCAGACCGTCGCTTTGCAGGTGCATTCGGCGATATTATGATATACAACCGCGCCCTGAGTGATAACGAACGGAACAGGGTTGGCTGGTATCTACAGGAGAAATACAGTGCTGATGGAGCCTACCGAGATCCGCAGATCCTGTTTATGTCCAACACTGCGCCCTCTCCTGTTTCTCAGACTACAGCAACCTTCAACGGAGAGCTGTTGGATGGAGAACTGCCAGCGGATGTAATCATGTACTGGGGCACCACAGATGGAGGAATCAATGCCTCTGCCTGGGCAAACACCAATGACTTCGGTGCTGTGAGTTCGCTCGGTTCGCTCAGCACGAATATGACCGGTCTTACTCAAGGCACACGTTACTACTACCGCTATTACGGTAGCAACAGCGTTGGTGAAATCTGGACTTCAGCAAGTGTTGGCTTTGCAACTGAGGGAACGCCGGTTGTAGATACGCTTGCAGCAACAACAATCAATGAAGACTCCGCTACTGTGATTGGTGATCTGTTCTCAACGGGCGGGGCTTCGTCTTCGGTAAAGGTGTACTACGGAACAACCAACGGGGGAACCGATACCGGCTCCTGGGATGATTCCGTAGACATCGGAAATCAGAGTGTCGGGGCGCTTTCAGTTGCGTTGAGTGGACTTGAATCTGGAACAACCTATTACTGCAGGTACTATGCGGTAAACACTCATGGCTCCGAATGGTCGGATGCAGTTGTCAGCTTTACTACATCGGAAAAGTATAGAATCTCATCGGATAACCTCATTCTTTGGCTTCGTGCAGATGCCGGTGTGACGGAGAAAGAAGGAGTGATTGAAAGCTGGATAGATCAGGCCACGGCTATCGGTGGTGCAAACAATGCTGTCGGATCAGGCAACTCTGCTCCTCAGCTGGTAGCTTCCGCCATCGGAGGCAAACCCGCTGTGCAGTTTGACGGTGTCGATGATTTTCTCACAATACCGGATAACGATGCGCTGGATCTTGGAACAGGTGCCGGTAAAGGCTGGTCTGTGGTCTGTGTTTACAGTTCCTCCAGGGCTGGAGAGTATCAGGAGGTTATAACCAAGACTCTTACCGGTTCAGTAGATACAGATTATAAAATATTTTTACAGGGTGACAGTTTGCGATGGGGTACCGGTCTTTCCACCGATGCTGGTGCTTGGATGGCGACGGCGGAACCCTCGCTGACACCGCATGTTGTATTATGCACTCTTGATCAGACAGGTACATCTACAGGTTATAAAACTCTTAACATTGATGGAACAGAGGCTGCATCAGGGACATATACAGAGAAGGCCTCTGTTAATAGCGCGCCTGTCGTGATCGGAGGTCGTTCGGCGACACTCGGTAATATTAAGGGCTTGATCGCTGAGATCCTCATTTATAACTGCACATTATCGGATTATCAGCAGAACAGCATAGGCTGGTATCTGCAGCAGAAATACGGAATAAGCGGAGGCTATGAAAAGCCGCCAATGGGGATACTTATCCTTCTTCGCTGATATTTACATTGTCGAGTCCTTAACGAGGAAATGCTGGTAAGGATCACATCATGTTTAAATCTACTGTGGTTTATTTATAAAAAGGAGATAAAATTATGTCATTTACATTACAACTGGGAGATAAAGCTCCTGATTTCAAACTGCCAGCTACGGATGGTAATGAGTACAGCCTTTCAAGTTTCGCAAGTGCTGAGGTTCTGGTCGTTTTCTTTACCTGCAATCACTGTCCCTATGTTATTGGGTCTGACGAGATAACCCGGCTGAGTGCTGAGAAATTTGCATCACGCGGCGTTAAATTTGTCGGCATAAATGCCAACAGCAAAAATACATACCCCGAAGATGATTTTGATCACATGGTAGCCCGTATGAATGAACATCACTTTGCATGGACCTATCTCTACGATGAATCACAGGATGTTGCCCGTGCTTATGGTGCTCTTCGTACTCCGCAATTTTATATATTCGATAAATCCCGCTCTTTGATTTATTCCGGCAGGGGCGTGGACTCACCGCGTGATGCAACCAAGATAACGGTCAATGACCTCGATAGAGCCCTGGAAGAGCACCTCTCTGGCACACCCATCTCTGTCCCTCTCACCAACCCGATTGGATGCAATGTCAAATGGGATGGAATGGATGCTCACTGGATGCCGGCTGATGCCTGTGATCTGGTGTAGGCTTTTTTAGCGGGGGTTCAATTTTGTCGGAGGGTTGAAGACTTCGGCATTCTCAAGAAATTCAATATCAAGGAAGGAACATTTTGAATGCATTTAACTGTAGCAGCATTGTTGGGATTTTTGACAATAAACAGCTTAGTTTGCGCGACTGAGGAAATCGTGATTTCAGTCGATAAAGGAGCAACCCCAGTTCAGGGAATCTCCGAGAAGCAATCCATCCATTCCTGGCAACGGGTAGCAGACCCCGAATCTCCCACTGGCTGGCGTCTGCAAACTGAAGTAAAAACGATTGCTCCCGACCTGACGCTAGCTCTCCCGGTGTCGGGGATATATGAGATCCGCATCGGTGTATTTATGCCCGACACGCTGACCAGTGGTATATACGTGCGTCTGGACAACACGCCCTACTTCACCTTTCTCCGTGGTCGGCTGGATGGTCATTATCCGGCACATCACGAGGCGTATTTCGAGACGGCAGAGTGCGGCGGAAGATCCCTGATACTCAGGCAACCTGCCGAATATCGCAGCTATATCACTCATGTACGGCTTATCCCCCGTGTAACCCTGCCGAAGTTTCCCCCTGCAACCAAGGAGGTTCTGGGAATGGATTGCACCTTTCATCGCTACTATTTCTTCGCCATGCGGGAAGCGGGAACAGCAGCGGCTGGTGTCAAGATGCACCAGCGGGCTGGATTCACGGAAGAAGTCTTCTGTGGCGGACGCAGTGTGCTGACCTACGAAACAAAGGTCGGCACTCCCCACAAGACCGAAGCCGCACGGCCCCGGACTCACTGGTTGCATGATCACAGCGTTACCGGCGAGGGCCCTCTGCAGTCAGCACTGGCTGCGGCCAAACAGCTCGAACTGCAACTATCCACCCGGCTATCCATGAACTGCCACTACCACGGTTCATACGCGAACTCACTGACAAGTGCATTTGTTCTGGCAAATCCAGATATGCACGACCAACGCCGCGATGGGAGCATCGATTATCATAAGATGTGCTACGGCTATCCGGAGGTCCGTGCCGAACGCCTGGCCATCTTCAGGGAGATGGTTGAAATGGGCAGTCGGAGTCTGTTTATCGATTGTCGTCGATATATGCCCATGACCCAATGGGGTAAGCCTTATATTGAGGGTTTTACCAAAGAGCATGGAGTTGATCCGAGAAAGCTAAAGGAAAACGATCCTCTCTGGTCGGTCTGGCTGCGCTGGCGGGCTGAATTCTTTACCAAGGTGCTCAGGGAACTGCGACAGATGCTCACCAGCATGGGATATAAGGACATCCCCATCTCTCTGCGGATCAATGCCGAGACCGTCGCTCAGAACCTGGCCCATGGTGCTGATCTGCCGCAGATTGTCAAAGAGGGATTGGTTGACCGAATCATCCTGGGAGAAAAAGACAGCAGACCTCTTCTGCCCGAATACCGAGCTCTACTTGCAAACAAGCCAATCCGGCTGCTTGGCTGCCTGAATGTCCATGGTGCTGCGTTGCCGGGACCCGAACATCATAGCAGCGGAAAATGGCCGGCGACTATGTATCGCCTGCCCGACATTGATCAACTCTCGCATATCGTGGCGGACTATTACAAAGCGGGGTTGGACGGGGTGGCCTTCTATGAAACCGACGAAGCGGCAGCTATGCCGCAAATGCAGGATTTTTTTATCGCCTGCCGGAATCCGGAAGCGTTGACTAGCTACATCAAAAAGAGAAAGGAACTCAGCCGGCTTGCATTCAAAACGGGGTTCCCGGGGTTTACCTTTGAACGCACTGTCAAGCCCGGAATCACAGCTTCGGTATCTCCCATCAACGGCAATGATTCCTACTCCATTGAGAAGGCGCTTGACGGTGATTCTTCCACAAAATACATTGCTGATCGCAATTGTTGCGCTGTAGGGGGAAAGGGTTGTGTTATTACCATGGACTTTCCCAAAAGCATTCGCACCAGAGGCATTGCCTTCCTCACCCGTACCCAGGGAAAATCCGACTGGGCTCCAAAGACGATGAACATTGAAGCCCGCTGTAATGGGAAATGGGTGTCGGTCTCCGATATGCCTGCTCGAAATCTTCAGGGGCCATATGTGATTGTCCGTTTCGGCGAGGTGAAGACTGATGGATTACGACTGACGCTGCACAATGTAACCGGTGGCTCGCATAACCCCGAAATCTTTGAGCTCACTTGGGAATAGCTGTTGTTTGCACTTTAGCTTACATCATTAGTTGTAAGACGCTGAAAGTATATTGAGAGGTGCTCATACATTGCAGATCGCAGCTCCTCACAACTCCCTTTTTTGAGGATATCAATAAACTGACGATGGCAAATTGAGCCGACTTTGCGGTCACTGTTCCATTCCAGTATTAAAATCTGATGGAAGAATGTTCGTAGAAGCTGTTGAAATGCAGCCAGCGTTTTATTTTCTGTTGCCTGATAAAGAACGGTGTGAAAATTAATATCAGCCTGGATTCGTTCATCTTCATTCTTTGCTACTTCCCAGTACTCAACAAATTTGTCCAGTTTATCGAAATCGATTTTGTTTTTTCTTAAGAACAGCAGCTCAACCATTCCCATCTCAACCACCAGACGTAATTCAAAAAGTTCACGGGCTGTGCGGGGTGGCAGGAATGCAGGATCCAGTGCCAGACGCAGTGCTCCAAAAAGATCCGGCTGGCCCAATACGGCACCACGGCTCTTGCGTGAATCCACCAATCCGATCAGACGCAGGTGACTCATGGCCTCCCGTACAACTCCACGGCTAACTTGAAACCGGGCGGCTAGTTCAAGCTCTCCGGGTAGAGGGTCGCCTGGTTTTAGCCCGCCTTTCTTGATGGCATTTAGGATGGCCTCCTGCACTTTTTCTCGCATCCCGGTTTTTTTAATTGGTCTGACCTTCATATTATCTCCGTTTATTATGTAGGACATAATTGCATATATTTTCCATGATTTCAAGTAGAAAGGTTGTGTATCATCAATTCATTGACATTAATGACATATATGTGAAATAATAAATCAAATTGGTAAATTTATATTGTCTGACATAATGAATTTTCAACACAAAGGAGAGTTATGAAATTAACAGGTAAAAGAGTATGGTTAGCTGCAATTGCTATGGTTCTTAGCATGGTGTCATTTTCTATAGTGCATGCGGAACTGCTTGCAGACTGGGAATTTAATGCTGATGATGTGTCTGGTTCCAGTGTAAATGCTACTACAGGAACTGCTGCAAATATTACCGGCACATTGATAGGGGGTGCAGATGTTTCCAGTCAGCTTCTGGATCTGGATGGAACGGATGATTATCTGCAGTTCGGCAATAATCTCACCGATCTACGTGGTTTAAGTGTCATGACAATCTGTGCATGGGTGAAATGTGGCAACAGTCGCAGTGACAGACGCAGGATTATCGAGCATGAGGATAATTTCTATTTCTACAAGGAAGGTGGTAAATATATTTTTACAGTGCATGCTGGAGGAGACAGTGTTATGTCAACGACTGCACCTGCAGTTAATACATGGCAGCATGTACTTGCTGTTTATCAGGCCGGACAACCAGCACGGATGTATATAAACGGAGTTCTTGAGGCAAGCAGTGGCAATATGAATGCAATGCTGAACAATGTTCAGACATTCCAGATCGGAGCGAACCGCAGTGGTTCAGGTCCGGCGGCACAGTTTTTGAGCGGTGATCTTGATGATGTGGCTATCTGGAATGAGGTATTATCAATTCATCAGATTGAGCTGCTTGCCGGAAAAAATGCGGGGGGATATGACGGCCGTTATATCCCGACAGGTCTAGATTATCTTCCTGTTGTCTATTCCGGCATCCCGACCGCTATCGGGAAGAGTGAAGCAACCCTGAATGGAGAGTTGATTGATGAGGGACATACCTCTACCGAGGTACGGCTTTACTGGGGAACAACTGATGGTGGCTCGGATATCTCTGCCTGGGCAAACACAAACAGTTTTGGAACAATGAGTGTTGGTTCTGTTTCTACCAATTTGACCGGATTAACCCCCAATACAACCTACTACTATCGTTTTTATGCGACTAATGCGACTGATTACGCCTGGTCGGATCAAGGAAGTTTCAAGACCTGGAGTTACCTGCCTGATGAATTTTCCGGTCTGCAGCTCTGGTTGAAAGCTGATCAAGGGGTGTATGCGGATTCAGGCACAACATCGGCAACTAACGGGGATGTTGTGACGCAATGGAATGACTACTCAGGAAATGACCATGATGCCACTCGCGTCGGCAGCGTTCAGAATGTAAAACTGGTTCATTCTTTATCAGCAATGCCCATGCTGAGTTTCACTGATAATACCGGAGATGATTATCTAGAGGCACTCAACTACAGTGTTGCTGACACCGATAACCTGACAGTGTTTGTTGTTGCAAAGGCTGTGCAGCAGACTAACGGGTCGGCTCTTCATCCATTGGTATGCTCCGGAAATCCATCAAGCGGTGGAGGAGCGTTCAACATTATGATGTCGCGACCTATTATGGGGGATAATCTGGGTTATTCAGGTCGCGGATATGAAGCATACCCATATCAGGAATATCTTGCCGATGATATGAATCCAAATTTTGTAGATGGTAAAATCCATGTCATAACTCTGACGATCTCCGATGTTTCCGGTGGTGGTGTTGGCACTCTGACCGGTCATTATGACGGGGCTTTAAAGGCAATAAATAACGGCAAAAACAATAATCCTGCAAATGGTCCGATACAAATAGGAGGAACCTCTTCCACTCTCGACCGTCGTTTTGCCGGATCGCTTGGGGACATTCTGATCTATAACCGCGTTCTGAGTGACAATGAGTGGAACAAGGTGGGCTGGTATCTGCAACAGAAATACAGTGCTGCCGGAATCTACCGTGATCCGCAGGCTCTGTTTATGACCAATACCGCCCCATCATCGCTCACTCAGACATCTGCGATTTTTAATGGCGAAATTCTGGATGGAGAACTGCCTGCAATCGCTAAAATGTACTGGGGTACCACTGATGAAGGCACAGATGCGGCGGCATGGGCGAATACCAATGATTTTGGTTCTGTAACAGCCCTCGGTTCCCTGAGTACCAATATCACCGGGCTCACCCAGGGCACGCGCTATTACTACCGCTATTACGGCAGCAACAGTGTCGGCGAGGTCTGGACCTCCAACTCCATTGCATTCGCGACCCTCGGCACGCCTGTATTCAATACACTTGCGCTGACACGGTTTGATGACGACTCTGCCACGGCGAAGGGGTCACTCTTCTCTGCTGGTGGTTCAGCTACGACTGTTAAGCTTTATTTCGGAATCGTCAATGGCGGAACTGACAACGGAGCATGGGATGACAGTGTTGTCTTTGAGGCGCAGAGTGTCGGAACACTCCTGGGTGAGATCCCCGGCCTCGCAGCCAACACCACATACTTCTGTCGTTACTACGCTGAAAACAGCAGTGGCGGAATCTGGTCTGAACCTGCTCTGAGTTTTACAACCTCAGAGAAATACTTCATTAAAACCGATAATCTCGTTCTCTGGCTGAGGGCGGATGCCGGTGTGACAGTCAACAATGGTATGGTGGAACTATGGGATGATCAGGCTGCAGATATCGGTGGCATGAATAACGCAGCCGGAACCGGCAGCTCTACGCCTTTGCTGGTATCCTCGGCCATTGGAGGAAAACCGGCGATTCAGTTTGACGGCATTGATGATTTTCTCGCTGTGCCGGATCATGACGCTCTCGATCTGGGAACAGGTGCCGACAAAGGCTGGACTGTGATATGTGTCTATCATCGTGCCGCTGGTTCTACGATTGGTATTGCTTCGCAGAGTTTTATAACCAAAACGAGTACAGGGTCAAGCGATACAGACTACATATTGTTCGCCCAGGATGATAACCTGTTGTGGGGCACTGGTATCGCAACCGATTCCGGAGCATGGATGGCCTTCACTGAGCCAGCTCTTGCACCGCATATTGTCCTGTGCACTCTGAACCAGACAGGCACGACATCAGGCAATAAGACCCTGAACATTGATGGCTCAGAGGCTACATCAGGAGCTTACGCAGAAAAGGCCGTAGCGAACACCGTGCCGGTAACGATAGGTGGGCAGTCGGCAAGCCAATCCAATCTGAAGGGACTGATTGCGGAAATCCTTGTTTACAACACAAACCTGTCTGACTACCAGCAGAATGAGATAGGTTGGTACCTGCAGCAGAAGTACGGAATAAGCGGAAGTTATGAAATGCCTCCAATGGGAACGGTAATCATTATTCGCTGATATCCCGCTTGAGGAATATGATCAAAGATCACGGACCTGGCTGTTCTACACATCTTGATTATTGTCATTTTAAAAGATTACAGGATCCAGAAAAACATGAACTGAATGATTATATTTTACTCGAATCATAAAAGAGCTGTTTTGCCGCTACTGTTTTTGCTCTTCATTTTTGTGGCGGATGTTCTCTTCGGTGCTTACACCGGAGAGGCTCTCTTTTTATCCGGCACGGATGGATACAATACATACCGCATTCCATCCGTTGCCATCACAACAAACGGAACAGTACTCGCATTCTGTGAGGGACGAAAAAACAGCAGCAGTGATACGGGTAACATTGATCTTGTATTTAAACGTTCCACTGATAACGGCAGCACCTGGAGCACGCAACAGGTTATATGGGATGACGTGGGTAATACATGCGGCAACCCCTGTGTGGTTGTTGACCGGCAAACCGGCACAATCTGGCTGACAGCCACCTGGAATCTTGGCAGCGACACTCATACAGGAATCGTAAACGGCACCAGTACGGATACCCGCAGAGTTTATATAATGAGCTCGGTTGATGACGGACAAAGCTGGAGTACACCTCTGGAGATTACCAGTTCCACAAAGCAGAGTGACTGGACCTGGTATGCTACCGGTCCTGGCAGCGGCATTCAGATACAACATGGCACCCATGCCGGTAGGCTTGTCATTCCGTGCGATCATGTTGAGTCGGTTACAAAACGTTTCTACTCGCACATCTTTTATTCCGATGATAATGGGCAGAGCTGGCAGCTGGGAGGCACAACACCTGATTATCAGGTCAATGAGTGCGAAGCGGTTGAGCTCTCTGGTGGGGAGCTGATGCTGAATATGCGCAATTACAACACGGCTCATAAAAACCGGCAGGTGGCATTCAGCAGTGATGGAGGGGTGACCTGGGAAGGTCAGGGGTTTGACCTGACCCTGATTGAACCTAGATGCCAGGCCTCCATTGAACGCTATTGCTGGCCCCAGGCAGAACAAAGCGGTGTTGTACTCTTCGCCAATCCGGCAAGTCAGACATCACGCATCAACATGACCGTGCGCGCCAGCCTGGATGATGGCAGCAGCTGGCCACTCAGCCGCATCCTTAACACTGGTCCCAGTGCTTATTCGGATCTGGCAGTACTGACCAATAATCAGGTGGCGTGTTTATATGAAGGGGGGCTCAGCAGTGCGTATGAATCAATAATCTTTGCCGCATTCCCCCTCGCCTCTCTGGATGGATGGGATGAAGTCAATGCCGCCAACCCCGAACTGCTCGCAAGCTGGGAGTTCAATGTAGCGGATGTCAATGGCAGCGCCGTCGCCGCAAGCGATGGCACGGCTACCAACACAACCGGCACACTTATATCCGAGGCTTCCATTGTCAATAAAACTCTGAAATTGGATGGAGCAGGGGACTACCTTCAGTTTGGAAACAATCTGACCGGGTTGCGGTCACTCACCAATATGACAATCTGTGCCTGGATTAAAACTACGGATGCAGGTCGCACAAGTCGGATTATTGAACACGAGGATAATTTTTATCTCTGGCAGGAATCCGGAAAATTCTACTTCACAGTTCACGGCTCTTCAAGTCAGGCAGTCTCAACATCAGCTCCTGTGGCAGATATCTGGCAGCATGTGCTTGTTACATATAAAGCCAACCAGCCCGCCAGGATCTATATCAATGGCGTATGGGAATCGGAAAGTAGTACGGCCCTGGTTATGATGCCGGACAACACTCAGACATTTCAGATCGGCGCCCGGCGCAGCTCATCAAGTACCACACCGTCAATAGAGTTCAGTGGTGACCTTGACGATGTTGCCATCTGGCAAGGTATTCTTTCATCCGCAGAAATTGAGGCTTTGGCAGGCAGGAACATGGGGGGGTATGCAGGTCGTACGGTTCCATCAGCAATTGATAACCTGGCCGTCATTACCACCGGTCATGCAACGGATATCTGTAAAACCAGCGCAACTCTGACAGGGATGCTTCTATCCAAAAGTGTGGTTTCGAACCAGGTCAGCGTATACTGGGGCAGAAACGATGGTGCAGCCGATACGAATCAATGGACAAACTGTCTGTTGTTAGGAACACCAGAGGCGGGAGCATTGCAGACAAATCTAACCGATCTGATTGCAGGCGTAACATACTTTTACCGATTTCATGCAGCCAATCTCAGTGGCCAATATTGGGCAACCAACAGTGCCAGCTTCAGCACATGGAGATTTCAACCGGATGACATTTCCGATCTGAAACTCTGGTTGCGGGCGGACATTGCTGCCTGCATCAATACCAGCGGAGTGGAAGCCGGAGATGGAGATACGATTGTTCAGTGGAATGATCAATCCGGTAATAATAATCATGCAACCAGCATTGGAATCAGCGGAAATATCACTCTGGTTGAAGGTGCTGTCAACAATCAGCCGATGCTTGCATTTACCGATCTTGACGGTGGCGATTATCTACGGGTTGCCGGTTATCAGCCCGTTGATACTAATAACCTCACGGTTTTTGTTGTGTCACGTGCCGCAGTTCAAACCCTGAATGGATCGTCTATTCATCCCCTTGTCGGCTCGGGTGACCCTGCCTATGGAAAAAGTGCATTTACCATAACCACCCTACGTCCGAACGCAGGCGGTGCTGCGGTTCTCGGTTACTTCGGCAGATTCTACAATCCATATCCCTATGATGAGTATACCAAAGCGACTGATATCCCCAATTTCAGTGATGGTGAGCCCCATATCATTGAACTGCAGCTGAGCGGTGTTGCTGACGGTGGCACAGGGAGCTTTACTGGGTATTACGATGGCGTAATGAAAGAGATGCATGAGGGAGTGAACAGCAACCCTTTGAACGGCCCTGTTGAGATTGGTGGTTCGGCCTCCAGCAGCAACCGGCGCTACGCCGGTGCATTTGGCGAGATTCTGATTTATGATCGTGCTCTGACTACCATAGAGCGCAATGAAGCCGGGTGGTTTCTGCAGGAAAAGTATGGGATTGAAGGAGAGTATATAAAGATTTCAGGTGCAACGTTGATGCTGATAAAGTGAGGGTTACACAAATTGACACAGATTAAAGGAAAAACGATATGAACAAGAGATTAATTCTTGTGAGCTTAGCAATAAGCGCAATGTTTGGAATATCCGCTTTGGCAGATGAGCTGATTGTAGTAAAGAACGGCAAGGCTTTGCAGGCACGCTATGAAGGCTCTCCTTGGCAGAGCTCCGCCAAAGGACTCTCCTCTGAGGGTACCGGTAAATTCCTTTATGCGACCAGAGTACCGGGGCAGGGTGATTTCAAAATATCTGCCAGACTCAAACTGGCGCATCTTGAAGGTACTGCTGCATCCTTTGTCATAAACGGCAGTCATATCGGTTTTGATGGAAGAGGCGGCAACCTTTTCAGCGAAGGACCATTATTCGGAGATAAGACTTCATCTATCGGAAAGTCAGACGCACTCCTGAACCCGGATAAACTCTTCACCTTTGAAGTAATCAGAGAGCAGGGAACAACCCGTTTCCTGAAAGATAATAAAGAGATCCTCCGCAAGGAGGGCTGGAATGGTCCGATTTCCAACTCGATATGGCGCAAAATCAGCAATCAAACGTATCAAAAAAATGAATAAAGATACGCTTGCTGCATCTCAAGATGCAAAGAGAGAATTGAAGTATCTTGAAAAAAGGGTAGAAAATATGTGCTATGGCAAACTAAGAAAAGATGGACTGTTCATAGCATCAGGCCATATAGAAGCGGCAGCAAGAGTCCTTGTCGCAAGAAGATGTAAACAAGCCGGTATGCACTGGCGACATGCAAATGCCATAAAAATCAGTGCAATTATCGCCAGCATTCGATCAGGGACTTTCAAGGCCGCATGATCTTCAACAAGAAAAAATCGCCGGATTGCAACTCTAAATGCGACAAAATTCATTATGCTTGACAGCCGCTCAACTCTCCCTCGAATACATCCTTCGCGGATGTGTAGTCCAAGATCCGGCGCGGATAATTATTTAT
>JAQIBS010000086.1 GCA_027858965.1 Kiritimatiellia bacterium | reverse complement strand
GCGTAGCGTTGTTGACTAATGCAGTGATGCATATTGCACAAACTGTTCAATGAATGAGAAAAGATTTGCATATCACAAGGGTTAAGTTTGGTTGCGGCTCCGCTGCATTAGAACTTTAGAACTTCTCTTCTCTATCTCTTCTTCGGTCCTGAGCGCATCTGCATCAGACCACTCTTCTCCTGCCATGTATCACGCAACGAGCCAATTCTGAAACACTGCCGGAACTGATCCAACTTGATACGCTTTTTGGGCGTAATCTTCACACTTATCGGTTTGGCCGGTTCCATACAGAAAAAATTATCACTGTAAACCGCATCCATCCCATCCAGCGTGACCCAGGCCCACATTGCAGGGGTCTGGCTGGTCAGGGTCACAACATAGCTGTTTTCATCAAACTTACGAATCTCGGCCCGCATTCGGGAGGGTTGCAATGAGAGTTCAAACGGCTTACAAAAAAGAACCACATTCCATGAGACCTTATTCCCCTGATCATCATTCAGATAAACCCACAAAACCATCTGTGAAGCACCATGGGCTTTGATAAACTCAGAAACCTTGATTTTAACAGGCTTACTTCTTGAAACCGGTGCAACCGAAACCTTGCGGGAATTTTCAGTCACAATGGATCCATCCATCAATGAAGCACTCCAGCATATCTCACCTTTAAAAGGCTTTTGATTATCATTAAAGGCATAGAACGACACCTGGCCGCTATCGCTATCATATTCACCACTGACTGATAGCCCTGCAAAGAAACGCCGCGTCATGTAATGCATGGCCTTCCAAAAACCGTAATAGTCCATAGAGGAGGGGCTGCAGCAGGGCCAGCCATCATTCAATCGATTAAAAATAAATCCAGCCGCTGCACTTCCTTGCATTCGTTGCTGTTCAACAGACCATTTAACGCAGAGCGCCTGCTGAATCTGACTCAACCACAAGACACTGTCAAAATTGACAGGCATTAAAAAGTTATCATTAAATGCACTGTACATATTTTTAATATCATCTTTGTACGACATATGAAACCGACATGTCGGATGTCCGACATTACGCTCTTTTGCACTTAGATATCTTGAAATCTCGCTCGGCTTTGAATACCCGGATATAACAGGGGCGTCTGCCCCTTCATTCACAAAGGCAATTTCATCAGGTTTTTCAGGAAGCCAGATTAGGTGCGACTCAACTTCCCTGATTAATTTCGCAAATTTTTTCTTCACGCTGGCCGACACTCCCTTGCGACTAAGCGCCCCTCCATACCAAACGACCATCGAAGGGTGATGTTTCAGTCTGTTAACGGCGAACTTCATCTCCCGCTCAAGAGATTTCTCAGTCAAATCTAAAACCAACACATCCTGCCAGACACAAATACCATACTCATCGCAGAGGTTATAGAAACAATCGTTTTCATAAACCCCGCCACCACATACACGCAAAAGATTAATATTTGCAATTACCGCTGATTTCACCAAATGCGCATACTCCACCCGGGTCAACCGGGCAATATACAAATCTGCTGGCACCCATTCCGCCCCTTTAAGAAGCAGAGGTTTTCCATTAATATAAAAACGCTTCGTTTTACGCTTCTCAATAATCTCTTCACGCACCTCAAATTTCCGCAGTCCAATACGCTTGGCAACGTGATCTAAACAAGTGCGCCCGACAAGAATATCAACTGTTACTTCATAAAGAGGCTGATCCCCCATCGAAGCGGGCCACCACAACTGGGGATTCTTAACATCCAACTTGATTTTATGCGTACTCTCCTCCAGCAGACAACGCCGCTCACTCAGGATATTGCCCTTATAACAAATGCGCGCCATCACCTCTAACTGCTTTTCATTTAAGTAGCGTTCAGTATCAATCGTGATGCCAATAGATGCTATCGAAGAATTTTTCAGATCTGTTTCAACCGAGACAGCTAAAATTTTAACCTGGGAATAAGCTCGCAGATAGACATCGCCCCAGATTCCAAAACTCTGTGCCACCTCAGGAATACCGGACTCACTACCAGAAAAATGGCTTTTTGTATTTTGAAGGGAAGGAAATTTAACAGATAATACATTCTTGCCAGACCGAACGAACTCTTTAACATCAACCTCAACAGCGCAAAATACTTCTTCTACCTCAGCAATTTTTTTTCCGTTAAGTAATATCTCAGCCGGAGCTGTAAACCCACCAAAACAAAGACAAACCCGCACATACCCGGAAAGCCCATCAGTTACAAAAACTTTCTCATAACGCCAGGCACTCTGAAGAAGGTCATCCATATCTTCCAGGTTTCGGCCAACAAAGGGATCCTCAATTATGTCATCATCAAAAAGTGATCCATGAATACACCCCGGAACATAAGCCGAATAGCTTCTTTTTACGCTGGCTTTAAATATTGCCCATTCTCCTGACAGGTCAATCTTTCTCATTTTATATCCTCAACATTCATTTCTTATAATATATACTATTAGTTACTATGAAATCAACTTCTTGTTTTTCGCAGAGGAATGCATTTCAGCTCCGTTGATTCAATGCTTTTCTATATAATTGTTACAATCAATCATTTTAAAGGTAACCCAAGCATCCTGCTTGGCTCATTATTGAGGCAAGCAGGATGCTTGCACTACTTTACTTTGCAATACTTAAACAACCGCACATTTTTATTGAGAGAAACCATCTTGGATAGTATTATACCAAGATATATGAATATAAACCAATCAATCCTGTTTGATATCGACGGAACCCTTTTATATGCAAGGGGAGTTGGACGCGATGCTTTCGGCATCGCCTTTGAAGATGCCTATCGGGTCGCTTACCCGGATGTCGAAAAACTTTGTTTCATCGGTGCCACAGACTCCAATCTGGTCCGAAATATGGCAAAAGAGTGCAATGTCGAGACTACGATAGCAAAAGAGGAGCACTTCTTTCTGCGTCTGACTCAGTTGATTGATGCCGCTCTCTCTAAGGTAAAACCACATATTTACCCGGGTGTCCCCCAGCTCCTGACAGAGCTGAATCAGGCAGGGCTCCCATTGGGCATTATCACAGGCAATATCCGCCCCACGGCCTGGAGCAAACTCAGACACTCCGAGATAGACAGCTACTTCAGCTTTGGCGCCTACGGAGATGAGCACCATGATCGTAGTGAAATCACAAATATCGCCATATCGCGAGCACCCGCTGCCACCCCGGCAACCATGATGATAGGCGACACTCCGCTTGATATCAAAGCCGCCAAATCAAACAACCTGGTTGCTGTAGCAGTCGCTACCGGCTGGATATCAGCTGAAGAACTAGCTGATGCCGGCGCAGATCTGGTACTTACGGATTTCTCCGACACCCATTCAACTATCAAAAAAATTATTACACTTTTAGATTAATCTTGTTAATCTTAAAAAACGAAGCGTAGCGAGTAAGGCCACCTTTGTAGTGGCAGTAACCGCAGGGATCGGCAGTCCTGTCAAAAAATCTACATAGCAGTAACACAGAGTAATCAATTATGAAAAGAAAAAGTTTTATTAAGCTCTCCTTCAGCGCTGGACTAGCTCTGCCTATCCTCCAAAGCGGCTGTGCTTCCACAAGCAAAAGACCTTATCTATATCAGGGAACCGACACTTTTAATGCAGGCATGCAGGATGTGCGCAAACGCGGCCTGGCTCTAACCGACTTTCATATCCATATCCGCGGAGGAATGACCCCCGAAAAAGCCGCAGCGCGTGAAACAGCAAGCAATATCAAAAGCGCTGTCCTGGAAAACTTCGGCCGCGAATGGCCACTTAAAAGCAGCAGTGACCTTGCGGCTTTTATCGACACCTGCAAAGAAACCAAGGTGAATAACACCCCCTTGCCAGTCGGCATACAGGTCAATGACCGCGACTGGTATAAACTCATTGATCGCAAAACATTCGAACGGCTGGATTATGTCCTGGCCGACACCATGATTATGGGGCTCACCGCTGAAGGCAACCCACGCCGTCTCTGGAAAGATGATGTCATAATCGACAACCCGCAAGCCTGGATGGATCTTTATTTGCAGCACAACCTGCGTATTCTGGATGAGCCTGTCACCATTCTGGCCAACCCCACCTATCTCCCCAAATGCATTGCAAATCTCTATGACGAGCTCTGGAGTGATGAACGCATGCAGAAGGTCATTGCAAAATCCATTCAGAAAAAGGTCGCTCTGGAGGTTCAGGCAGAGTCACACTTCCCCCAAAAACGCTTTTTAAAAATAGCTAAAAGCATGGGAGCTGTTTTCTCTTTCGGATCAAACAATTTTACAGACAAGACCAAAGATCCGGCAAACTGGTTCAACGCCATCCAACTTCTTAACCTCCAGCAGGAAAATCTCCTGACTCACCCCAAGAAGCTGGTTTACCAGGGATAAGTAGCTGGTGAAGCGTAATTAATCATGGAAGTATTAGCAAGCCATACTTCCCATCACTCCTATTATTCCTATCTCCCATCACTCCCATTCTTCCCAACACTTTCATCAAGCAATCCTTGATACAGACAGCGTCTTACCTTCTGCACAGAGGTTCGCTCCAGCGATTCTAACCGCACTTCAATCTTGCGGGGATGCTTATACTGAGAGAGTTGCTCACACTGCTGCATAAGACGATTTTTAACAAAACTCTCAACTTCCCCGCAGTCCTCTGAATTCCCCTCAAACTCATCCACCAGCAGATCTGAATCCAGCGCTATTATCACACCTATCCGCTCTCCCGGATCATCACCCACCCGGTATCCTATCACCACAACATCTTGTAGCAGTGGATCCCGTGCTATAGCGTTCTCGACCTCCTCCGGATAGATATTCTTCCCTTCGCGATTTACGATCAAGGCCTTCTTTCGTCCACATATTGAAATATAGCCATCATCGTCCATGATTGCCAGGTCTCCCGTTTTCAACCACTCCCCGTCAAACGCGTCACGGGTGGCCTCAATATTTTTATAATACCCCTTCATCACAATCGGTCCACGAATCTGCAGTTCTCCAACACCTTGCTCATTCTGATCCGCAAGCCGCACCTCTATGTTGGGAAGTTTCCTGCCGATTGTCCCGATCTTCGAATGTGTCAGCTTAGGAAAACTCACCACAGGAGAACACTCAGTTAAGCCATACCCTTCAACTACACAGATCCCTAACTGTTTAAAGCCCTTGATGATGCCCACTGGACACGGAGCCCCGCCAGTTATTATATACCGAAGCCTACCGCCCAGAGCTTTACGAATTCGACTTCCGATCAATGGCCCCAATCCCAACTTAACCACCCATCGTGTAAACGCATTGCCCTGCACCTTACTGTCAATCTTATGAAACATCTTCTCTACCAGCAACGGGACCGCCATCAGGATTGTGGGCCGCAGCGTTTTTATATCCTGACTAACCGTGCGCAGGTTCTCAACTAAAAACAGCCCCGATCCATTTGCAATCGCAATCAACAGGTTAGCGGTAAATGAAAATGAATGGAAAAATGGAAGAACAACCAGAAAATCATCCTCGTTTGTCAGCATATGATCAATGGCCGCTAGAGAACCAGTTGTATCACTGCAGAAATTATTATGTGAGAGCATCGCGCCTTTTGGTTTACCCATAGTCCCGGATGTGTAAATTATTGAAGCAATCTCCTGCTCAGCTGGCTTGTGACTTCTGTACCAACTCAGATCAGTACGATCTCTGACTTTATCCCGCAATTCCTCATATTTGTATAGAGGTAACTCAAGTGAATTTTGTGGTGCGTCATTAAAATCATCAACAATCACCACACAACGCAGATCAGGAAGGTCAGCAGCAATCTCAGTAATCAGATCAATGTGTTTCTTGTGTGCCAGCAACAGCGCAGCCCCGGAATCATTCAAAATATACAGAACCTCAGCCGGTCTTAATTTGGGGTCTATCGGAACAACTGTAACGCCACAGCCAGCCAAAGCAAAATAGCTTTCAATCCATTCAGGTCCATTGTCCAGCATAACAGCGACGTTATCTTTTCCAGGTCTGATACCCAGATCGGCAAAAACTTCTGCCATCTGCTCAACACCCTTAACAAGATCGGCATAACATAACTCGCACCACTCCCCCTGACGCTTGTACTTAATAGCCACACATGAGGGCCACTTTGAAACCGCATTATCCAATAAACCTCTAAGTGTCATATTTCTCCCAATCTTTAAATTTAAATTTACTTATTAAATAATACAAAAATATCTCTTTTAAGCCAATATGCAAATTTATGAGAGAAACTCAACGGGCGCAATTTAGTTCCGTTGATTAAATGAATTTTGCTATAATATGTACTATCGGCATTATTAAAGGTAGCCCAAGCATCCTGCCTGGCTTATTACTGAGGCAAGCCGGTCTTCGCCCTTTGGGCTACGCCCCGACACGGCAGGATGCTTGCACTACTTTCCTTTGCAACAATTCATTTTCAGGGATGTTCAACGGAGGTGACTTGCGCTAAACCATCGCGGCACCACGGTATCTTAAATAACAAAGGACAACATGCGCTTAAATTTTGAAGAACTGGACTACAAAAAAACACCTCTGGGCGAACTGGTCCTACAGCGGCGCAATGCAGTGGAAGTAGATGGCCGTGAAATTTATGAAGTTAAGCTGAATGATGAATACCTGATGTCAACGCTCTTCTATGATGGAGAGATTGCCCTGACCAACCTCGGCCTGAATGAACTAGCCGGAGAGCAGTGGGATGTTGCCGTTGGCGGACTGGGATTAGGTTTCACCGCTGCCGAAGTTCTGAAGTCTGATAAGGTTGGCCGAATGGTTGTGGTTGAAGCACTGAAACCAGTCATTGAATGGCACCAGCGCAAACTGGTTCCCAACGGAGCTGTTCTCACAGACGACCCCCGCTGCATCTATCATAACGCCGACTTCTTTGCGCTTGCTCGTGGCAACGGATTTGACCAGGATAAACCCAATCACCAGTTTGATGCTATTCTTCTGGATATCGACCACACCCCTGATGCCCTTCTCAACCCATCTCATGCAGATTTATACTCTGAAACAGGTCTTACCAACCTGTACAGATTTCTCAAACCAGGCGGGGTCTTTGCCTTATGGTCCAACGAGGCCCCTGAGAAAGAGTTTATGGGCTTACTCTCCTATGTCTTTGATAAAACAGAGGGGCACATTGTTGAATTTGCAAACCCTATCCAAGGCAATACTGCCATCAACGGCATTTACATTGGACATAAGAGCCCGAATGCGCCCTCACTCAACTGAAAACGCTTTGGTTGAATAATTACCCCTCTTATACTCATTCATGCTTCCCATCCGGGGATAGCTAACCAGAAACTGATACTGATCAACCAGATTAAACAGGTAGTGGGTAGTACCCTTTGGAAGAGAGGCTTTAACGGTATTCTCACCTTCGATCTCTGCCTCAGCACGGAACCACTCCTCATATCTATGCCCTCCATTGGTGGTATACAGCAGATCCGCGCGAACAACTTTATTTCCCCGCTCCGCATATTTCAGCCAAACCTGAGAGCCCTTCTGCCCATGTTCCAGCGCTTTACAGACATTCACTTTATGCGGCAGCGGCGCATTGCAATAGGGATTCAGATATGGGAAGGAGGCCTTCATCGATTCAAGCCTCTCCTGCAACTGCTTATCCATCTGCTGTGCTTTTTCCGGCATCGCTCCCGCCAGATTTTTCATCTCTTCAATATCCACCCGCTGGTCACCATCTTTATAGAGACGGTAAAGCTCCAGAGGCTGAGGCATAGGTTTGAAATTGCGAATCAGCTTATAATCCCCGATACGCAAAGTGGAGTGCATCGACGCGCTGTTAGGGAAATGATGCATCATGCTGTTGCGCACCTTGCCATCGGCCGTTCGCACCAGATTACGATCCTGTGGATTCTGACTTAGCAAGCTGGAGAGATCAGCACCATCCAGCTTCTGCTGCTTCGGACAGATCGTACCGGTCCAGCTTAAAATCGTGGGGTAAAAATCAATCCCGTTCACCATCACCTGCGACTCCTGACCAGCGGAAATTCCTGGGCCCTTAATGATTAACGGCACACGTATACCCCCCTCTTTGGCATTTATCTTACCTTTATCCAGCGGGTAGTTATCAGTAATGATTTCACCAGGATGTGCCTCCATCCCCCCGTTATCCGAGGTAAATATAATGTACGTATTCTCGACCAGCTTATGCCCGGGCCATCGAGGGTCATCTGTACGATCCAGATAATCAATGACCTGCCCCACATAATAATCCAATTGCTCCACCATGGCGCAGTAATAAGGATTCCTCTGCCCTTCCAGCATATGCCCCTTAGGATTTACGGGATATGCTATCTTAAGCTTATCACAATATTTTTTCAGTAGCTGCTCACTGCGTGTGTGTATGGGGGAATGGACTAGCCAGGTTGCATAATAGAGGAAGAAAGGCTTATCTTTGGATTGTTCCAGAAATTCCAGAGCATCCACCGTATTCTGATCACGAGGAAAACCATTTTTATCAAGCCGATAAATATCATCCGAGTTATCTGTAGCAAAACCGGTTAAGCGATGGGGTTTCATACGATTAGCCACCCCCCGGTCTGATCTGGTGAAATCAAAGCCGTGATCTTTGGGCTGTGGAAAAGCATGATGATTGATAGCAATATGCCATTTACCAACATGACCGCTGGTATAACCATTTGCTTTCAATGCTTCCGGAATTATCACCTCTTTGAGAGGCAGACGTCCACTATACCAAGGAGCAACCACAGTCCAGCCCTTCTCATTATGAGGAATTGGAGGGGCACCACCCACAACATGGGTCCGCTGCAACCGTGCTGGATGCTTACCGGCCAAAATCGCCCCGCGCGAGGGAGCGCATGTCGGCGCCGGTGAATAGGCCTGCCAGAATTTCACGCCTTCCTGCGCCAGCTGATCAATATTCGGGGTCTCGTAGGGAGAGGGTTCATCAATGTCGTAACACTTGACATCCTGCCAACCAAGGTCATCCGTTAAGATCAAAACCACATTCGGCTTTGTCGGCCGCTCCGCGGCATTTACCCCCATAGCCAAAAAGGCAATCATGCCCAGACAAATTTTTAATAACCAACTTGAGTATCTCATTCTATATTATCCTTTAAAAATTAAAATCTTCTCCATCGAAAAGCAAACCGACCGTTTGTTTGGAGTGTAACGCTTTAGAGGGCACAGAGGCCTGTGCCCCTCCATAAAAATTCCAGCGCGTATTAATTATTATCGTCTCAACAACCATTCAGAGTGCGGCAGACCGTCAAGTGGCAGATTAAAGGTCATCTTATATGTATCAGTTGCAGCATCGTAATCGGTCTGCCAGAAATCATTGCCATGAATGCTCTGATCAAGTTGCACCTCTTTGCCATCCTTTATCTGATAAAGAAAGTAGTCTTCAGCGGTTCTGAGTCCTTCAAAACAAACCGGAACCATACCCACTCCACCGCTGATAAGCACCCGCACCTCAGGCTCCTGCGTTTGAATAATGAGGGGATAGTTATCAATGACAACCCCGCCTTTGACATCAACTTTCAGATCATTACCAATTACTTCACGATAAACCGTCTTCCATGAACAGGGATTGTCAGCTAGATGTTTCCTGAATGTCTCATTAGGGCCATAGTAATCGTCAGCAACCCGCGGCAGGGTAATAAACTCTACATCCATCTGAATGCTATCCCCCTTGCTGAAGCTCTTGATGCCTGCGGGTGGAACAATCTCAATATCAAGATTTGAGGGGTTTACGGTATATACCGGAACATTAATGGCAGGCGCATCGTACTTCTTTCCACCCATAGATGCCTGGAATTCACGTATGATGATGGCCCGGTATCCGGTTCCCCAATCCCTGCCATTTGTGCAGTGCGCCCCGGGAATGGCCACCCACCAGGGACCGGGCCCCTCTAACTGCACGTTATCCAGAAAAACATCTCCCTGCTTCAAGGTTGCGGGAACATCAAGCTCTTTAATAAGTCCATCCGCATTACCGTAGGCAATCTTCGGGGTTGCATGATGATGAGTCCGACCAGTTTTGAAAAGCCAAATTTTCTCGGCCACTACATCCTTCGTAAACTTATAATCCAGCCGCTGAAAAGAGCGACTGTAGTCATCAGTTCGTAAGGTCTTAATCTGCGCCTCAAAACCAATCTCGCGGTTTTTTCCATAGTACCCACTATGACGCACATCTGTCAGGCAGGGTCCCTGTGAAACATAAGCGGTCTTCATCTCCTTGGGCAGATACTTGCTCTGCTTTTCGTCCTTAATCATTAGCCAGTCGCCACCCCAGCCGGCATCGGTCCAAGACCACTTCTTTCCATTCTTACCATTACGAGCCATCAGCATACGAATGTCAGTGATGATCACATCCACGCAGCTCATATCCATATCAAAACAGATGGTCTCTCCCCAACAGCCGATAGCCAGCTGATCCCAGCGTCCATTGCTGTTGCTATAGCCCACCAGACTCAACTGCGAGTGCGAAGCAGAGGGCAGCGACCCGTAAAAACCGTACGCAATCCGCAATGTGTATGCGGCCGTCTTTCCAGCCTCAACAGGTAGCTTTGTATATGCCATCAGATAGCTACCCATCTCAGAGTTATGCCAGTTTTTACTCAGCTGCACAGGAATACCGGTTGGTCGTCCCTCTTCATCGCAGAGTATTGGACACAGCCCGGTAACATTTGCAGGCGGCCGCATATCCAGAAGAAAAGGAACATAAGAAACAGACTTTAGGCTTTGGGCTTTAGGCTTCAGGGTGCCTTCATCGATACTTTTGATGGTAATCTTAAATTCGTCGTAGTTGCGGATATCAGTGTAACCGGTCTTCCAGTCGCGCTCCAGTTTTCTGACCAACGACACATAACAGTTTTTGCTTTTATCAAAACGAACAGGAAAAGAGCCCCCCTTAACCGTATTGACGGAAACCTGAGCTTCAGGTTTTTTAACGCTGTCATCGATATTACAGCTCAAGGAGAGCGTTTTTTCATCACTCATCTTCCAGGAGCCGCTCACCTTCTGATCCGTATTCCACTTGCCCACACCGGTTTCAAAGGAGAGGCGCATAACGGCATCACTCCAGAGCGGCTCACTGATATCGTTTTTCGGCAGATCTTCAACACCCGCATGTGTACCATCACCATAAAGATATGCAGGCTGTGCCTTCAAGTTAAAGGTAAGATTTTTCGACCAGGCGACAACATCAAGGGCTGCATCACAGGGAAGTTTATTACCGTTTTCATCCCTGAAATCCAACTCCAGAAAATCAAAATGCTGCACATAACGGGCGGACTCCCACAGCCGGGCATTGGAAAGACGTTTAAGATCCCGGCTCACCCCAGCCTTACAGCTCCTGGCGCGATATTTAACGCCATCCACCTCAAGTTCAATACCCAACTTCGCAGAGGGCAACTCTTTCAACTTTGCGGCTTTGTGCGTGAGAGCATCTTCATACGCAACAGGATTGCTAAGCTTACCAAAGCCGACACTTCCAAAATCCGACATATTCAAAGTGAACCCATATTGACTGGTTTCAATGCCGAATATCTCCGCACTTGTATCAGAATCAAGCTTACGCCAGCCATTCAACCAACAGCTGTATGTATAACCGGTATCCGGTTTCAACGGCGCAGCCTGCGCCATAGCAGACACAACAAGAATCTGTAATAATATAATCTTTTTCATAAATTCTTTCCACTGAGGCACAGCGTTTTGCTTAATATTTTTTTGTCCACCCGCTTACGCTCGATTAACACACAACAGACAATACGTACAAAAGACGGTCAATTTGTGCAGAAAAGAGTTGGTGTTTCGAAGCAACGTAATACAAGCATTCTTGATTATCTCCGCTACTCTACACCCTCTCAGGCAAAGCCTGCTCATAAATCGGCCCTTACTCTGCTCGATTCCGTGAAACGGAATTAGGTAATGCGCGGCGCGCGCATTACTCGGCTTTAAGCGCCTGAATCGGATTCTGGTTGGCGGCCTGCCATGCCGGATAGGTCCCGAAAACAACCCCCACAATTCCTGAGATAGTAATGGACCCGATAATGCTCCACAATGATACATCCGACGGCATTCCTGAAAAATGTGTCACAGAGGCAGCCAAACCAAAACCGAGTCCGATCCCGATGACACCCCCCATCACAGTCAAAAACACCGTTTCAATCAGAAACTGGAACAGAATATCCCTCTTTTTAGCTCCCATAGCTCGCCGCGTTCCAATCTCCTTGCGTCGCTCATAAACATTAGCCAGCATGATATTCATAATGCCAATACCACCGACAATCAACGATATTGCCGCAATCGATCCCATTACAATTGTGAAAATATTTTGCGTTGACTCTTGTTGCCTGAGCAGGCTGAGAGGCACATTCACCCCCCAATCCTTATCCTTATGGGTTTTTTCAAGCAGTGAACGAATTCTTTTGGCCGTGTGGTCAATCACCTGCGTATCCTGCACTTTGATAACCATCAGGTCATTTTCAACATGATGGATCTTCAACATTCTCGGACCTGTTTCAGTTGTGTATTCGGTGAAAATCTGCCGTCCGGTAGTCGAAGGAATAAAGATCGTTTCATTCAGATTGTTAATCCCTTCAATGGTGGTACCGGAATTATTTTCGAGAATCCCTACAATGCTGAATGCACCTCCCGGAACGTGGATCTTTCTGCCGATGATGTTTTTCTCACCCAGCTTAAACAACTTGCGCTTCACATTCTTACCGATCACACAAACAGCCATGGAGTTTTTAAAATCTGATGGTGCCAACCAACGCCCCTTAACTATTTTACAATTGAGATCCGTCATAAAATGCCGTGACACCCAGAACATCTGCACGTCCAGAGGTTCAATGCCCTTTGTGATTCTGATACGCGCATTCCGGGCTGTTGTAATATGTTCAATATTCTCCATCTTCCGGATGTTGGCCAGATCAAGATGGGTCAGGCCATATTCCAGAGTCGTTGATCTGGCATTTTCCGACGAACCGGCCTTTCGCAAAGTTTTGGAGTATACAATAATATTATCAATACCCATGACCGCAATCTGAGCCAGAGCTGCTTGTTTGGCACCACCGGAGATCGCCAGCATCGCAATCACACTGCCCACACCGAATATGATTCCCAGCGAAGTCAGAAGTGATCTGATCTTGTGCAGCAGGAGATTATGCAGCGATAAAGCGTATAGATCCCGTATCAACATAAATTCATTTTTCCCATTTCATCTGACTCACCATACCTCACACCTCTAACTTCACTCTTCACCCTTCACCCTTTACAACCCGTCCATCACGTAAATGTACGACCCGGTCAAACAGGGGTTCCAGCTCCGGGTTATGCGTCACCATAACAATTGTGGTGTTATGCTCGCGGTGCAGTTCCTTAAAGAGCTCCATAATCTCATCACTTGTCTTTTCATCAAGATTTCCTGTGGGCTCATCAGCCAGCAGATAGGATGGACGATTACCAAGTGCTCTGGCAATGGCAATCCGCTGACACTCCCCGCCCGAAAGCTCTGCGGGACGATGCCTCAATCGGTGTCCCAGGTTAACCTGTTCCGCCAATTCAATCGCCCGCGCTCTGCGTATTTTGCGGGGCATCTCGGCATACACCATGGGCATCTCTATATTCTGAGCCACTGTCAGATGCGGCGACAGATTGAAGCTCTGAAAGATAAACCCGATCTTCTCATTCCTCAGATCAGCCAGATGATTATCCGAAAAGTTCTTAACCTCTTCTCCATCCAGAAAGTAATGGCCGCCCGTAGGAACATCAAGCAACCCGAGAATATTGAGCATGGTTGATTTTCCGGAGCCGGAAACGCCCATAATTCCAATAAATTCACCCTGACGAATCGACATATCAATCCCTTTAAGAACAGGAACCTCGAGTGATCCCAGATAATATGTTTTCTCGAGCTGATCGAGTCTGATAATTTCCGGTCTGTTTTCCATAGGTATCTTAGTAACGCGGGCTTTACCCGCAACAAAACCTCACCACAAAAAGCACATAGTTACGGAGTGTGCTCTGACCGCCATTTTATACGCCATAGCCGAAAGTGAGGTATAATCCTTGGCGACGGCTGATTGCTATGCAATTTTTTAGAGCAGGATTTACAGGATCAACAGGATTAATTGAGAATTTTGTATTGCAAATATAGCGTTTATGCAAATGTGTGTAATGGAGATAAACCAATCTCTTAAACATCACAAATATGCCTACTACATGCAAAACAGTTAACCCTTTTCTTTGTGTTCTTTGCGTTCTTTGTGGATAATAATTACCGTTGTTATAAATCCTGTAAATTCTGCTCTAAAAAACGTTTGTGTTATAGTAAATAATGCCTTTCTCTCATTACTCATACGGGCTGTACAGATAGACGTCCTCGCCCGCCTTGAGCCCTTTGATAATATGAACATAACGATCCGTTGATTTTCCCAGTTCCACACTCCTCTTTTTGGCGCCACTACCTGTCTTCAGGTAGACAAAATAATCACCATCCTCTTCAAAGACCGCCTCAACGGGAATATTGACCGCATTCTTAAGCACCTTCTCAATCACATTAACTTCCACATTCATTCCACTTACAAAATTTTCATTCTGTTCATCAAGCGTAATTACCGAGTTGTATATTTTAGGAGATGAGCTGTCCCAATGAATCTGATTAACAGGAACAACTGCTATCTCACTCACATGCCCTGAAAGTTTCAGAGTGGGCATTGAGTCCGGCGTTAAGATCACTTTGGCATCCTTCTTAACTCTGTGATGGAACTGCTCGGGCAGTTCAAAATCGATAACCAGATTATCCATTTCAGGAATCGTTGCCAGGACTCGTTTACGGCCGCACTCCATTCCCAGTTCAATTGTTATCCGATTACGGCGCTCATCCACATTGCCATAAAGCATAATTCCGTCAACCGGAGCTTCAACCTCCATCATGGGCAGGTAACTTTCAATACGTTCCAAGTCTTCCCTCGCATTGGCGAGTTCATTCTCCAGACGCTGAATCTCATTATCTTTCTGAATCACCTTTGAGGCGGTTCTTATTTTAATTTTTTCATGATCGAGTCTGGTTTGTTCCAACTTGTTTTTTTTATCTGTCAAAGCATTAGGGAATGTATATTTCTTGAAAATCCGGAGCTGGTAATCACTGTCCTCACAAACACGCTCTTTCTTTTTCACTCCATCTTCCAAAGCATCAACTTTTGCGAGTGCCGTCTCTTTGGCATCCTCATCATCATAAATTGTATTGCTGATTTCATATGCCATTTTCTGGCATTCAACCTCTAATTGTTTCAAAGCCTTGGCGTTACTTTCGACAGCTTCCTCAAGTCCCTCTTTCAATTTTTTTCCATCATATCTGTAATAGCGGGCATAATCCTCCTCCGCGGCGACAACCGCATCGGCGGCGGCTCTTAAGACACTCTGATTCTCACTCAGCAGAATTCGTTTTTCCTCTTTTTCAATTTGAAGAGTTTTCTCCTGTGACTCAATCTTCAAATTGCGCGTATCAATATCATCAAGCAGATTCTGCGTCTCAAATTTGATAACCACGTCACCCTTCTTCACCCGGGTATTCTCCTCCTGTATCCAGGTCAGAATGTTCTTAAATGATGCCTCAGCAAAGAGCTTGTGCTTCTCTTTTGCATTAGCGGTGCCCCGCAGCAAGGTGCCGATAACAAGATCAGACTGCCGCACCGTGTAGATTTTATCCATGTTATTGGAACTGTCACTCCCCGCCACATGAGGCGAACAGCCTGTCACAACGCCGAATATCATAAGAGATACCGACGCCAGAAAAATCGTTATATAGATAATCACATTGGTTTTCATTTTAATTACTCGGCCTGTGCGGACTCAGAACCAGCCGGCTCTGGAGGGGCGATTGAGCGCTTAAGAATTCCGCCGACACCCTTAACTTCTTCCTGGGTGGCATCGATATTTTTCAGATACATCTCCGGCGTATCATGAATAATTGAGACTCTTAACAGAAAAACAAGCTGCACCTGCGCCTTGTCGGTAGACTTGCTTCTGAAAAGAAAACCGATCCAGGGAATGTCACCAAGGAATGGCACTTTCTCTTCATTTTCAATATCCTTGCTGGAATAGAGCCCTCCCATCATTACGACTCCACCATCCTTGACATTCAGCTTGGTTTCAATATTTCTTACTGAAATGATAGGAGGCTCAGAGGAGGAACTTAAAGAGGCATAGCCAACCACAGAGGTCACCTCGGGCCGCACTTCAATGGTAACGGCATCATCATTAATCAACTGAGGTGTAACTCTCAGATTAACCCCGGTTCGTTTATAGTATACCTCCTCCTGAGAAACACCATTATTCACACTGACACTTAAAAGCGGCTGATCGGTTCCCGTGGAAACGGTTGCAGTTGTGCCAAGATCAACCAGCAGGTTGGGCGAGGAAAGAATTTCAGCCTTGTCGTTGGTTTCCAGCCACTTCAATTTTGCATTGAGTTTGATAATGTCGCCATTAGAAAGCTCTTTGTTAAAAGGAGTCAGATCAAACCAGGAGCCAGTCTCTTCCGGATAACCGTCCGGGACAGGATACTCCTTGGAACTATCCAGCACAGAGCCCACAGGATAGCCCACAGGATAACCCTTTGTGCCTCCCAGCATAGAGCCCATAGTACTTAGTGCTTTTTTATCTTTATCATAATAGCTCATGTTAAAGGCCGTATCAAGCTCGGTTCCATTACCCATTTGTACTTCAACAATCTGTGCTTCAACAAGAACCTGCGGACTGCGTTGATCGAGAGCCAGAATAAGCTCTTTAATCTCTTCCAGCTGTTCATTGATATCATTAACTGTGATCATATTCTGATCATCTGAGGTTTCTACCGTTCCGGTTGGCGATGTGGCACTCTCGACCGAATAGGTGATCGTCTTCGCAATCACATGACGGCAGCGATAGATCAACGTGCTGCGCTCCGCTGTTTTACTTAAAATTATTTTCAGATAGGGTGCTTGCTCCACCGGAATACTGGCCTTTGCACGAGTCCGGTCAAACAACTCACCTAGAGCTTGTGACACTGTCTGTGTTTCAGCCTGCTGTCCAAATGCAAGCGATACATTGAGTAGAATTAAAAGGGCAGTAAATTTTTTCATGGGTTCACGGGTTTCCTTTGACTACCATTTAACACACAAGGCAGTCATTTTAAACTCAAATAAATCAGAGTGATGCAACAGTAATTGATATCCCCGACCGGCATCAGTTTATTCTGTTAAGCAGTTGAAGTTAAATCATGTCATATTTTTTCAGTTTTGTGAACTAAACATTAGCATTTTAACTAAAGATGTTTTTATTGCAGATGATCCAACAGATGCATAATCCCTAACCCCTAGCCCCTAGCCCCTCTTGTTCAAAACCTTTTCGAACAAGCTCTGATTAAAGCGACATTATGCGAGACAGCTCTTTTTGCAGATCCATTTTCTTAAACGGCTTCACAAGACGTCCCTTAAAACCGTATTTTTTATAGTTAGCCACAATTGGGTCCATAGAATATCCGCTGAAAACAATAGCCCTGACATCCGGGTCAAGAACCAGCATATCTACGATTGTCTCTTTACCGCCTTTCCCGCCGGGAATAGTCAAATCCATTATAACAGCATCAAAAGAGTGCCCATTCCTCTGAGCTGCCTTATATTTTTCCAACGCCTCTTCCCCGTTCTCCGCAAATTCCACAGTATACCCAATAGCCTTCAACATCGCTCCGGAAATATCGCAAACCATCTTCTCATCATCCATCACAAGGATATGCCCCAGCCTGAAGGTAATCTTTTCGTTATCCTTCAAACCTTTGTTTTTTTCGCGCTGAACAAAAGATTTATCCGCCGGAATATATATTGTGAATTCAGTTCCGACATTTGGAGTGGAATCAACCTTTATACAACCATTATGCCGAGTGATAATGCTGTGAACAATCGCAAGGCCCAAGCCACTTCCTGACTCCTTAGTACTGAAGTACGGATCAAATATTTTTTGCATGAGATCTTCCGCCATACCAATTCCCTCATCACGGAACCTGAATCGTACCAGATCCCCTTGCAGTTTGACCGGAACCTCTGCTTTATCTTCAGCAATATTCTCCGCAGCTATAAATATAGTGCCTCCATCAAGCATAGACTCTCTTGCGTTAATAATCATATTGGCAATTACATGAGACATCTGCTCTTTATCAGCGACAACCGGCCATAAATCTGCGGGTATATCAAGATTCGCCTTAACATTACTTCCGCTCAAATTAAACTGCACCGCCTCTTGAACAACATCACGGATATCAACGACCTCCAATAAAGGAGAGCCCCCTTTTGAAAAAGTAAGGAGCTGTTTTGTCAAATGCTTAGCCCTCTCTAACGCTTCAAGAGAAGAGTCCAGATACTTTCGCACATCATGATTCTGAGGCAAATCCATTTTAGCAAGTTCAATATTACCAAATAGACCTGTCAAAATATTGTTAAAATCATGCGCAATGCCTCCTGCCAGTACACCAATGCTTTTTAGATTGTGCATTTTCAGAAGCTCTTTCTCAACCCTCTTATTTTCAGTAATAATGCGCGCCTTTAAAACACCTTCATAGGCAGCGTTAGAGTGTTGATTTACTAGAGTAAACAACATTTGAGCAATTTTCTCAAACTTCTCAAATGACATTGCCGTCACCTCATGAAAGGCCTCAACAACCTCTTCTTCATCAGCCCCGATCTCACGCGCGTATTTACGCATTCCTTCTTCTGTTTGAGATTCATCACGAACCTGCCCAATCAGCCAGTTCGCCAAATGCCTCCCCCCAACGGATATTCCCGCTCCGGCATCGTAGAGACCACCACTCATACATCTCTGAATAGTCGGCCCATCTAGATTCAACTGCCCTATTTTCGAATCAGACTTATAGCAGTTGACACAGCCTTTTTCTGTCTTACGAATGATGTCATTGCATAATCTGCAAAAATTACTCGGTTTCGTTATCGGCACCCCATCAACCGTAGTAATAATTGATGCCACACCTGTCGCCGCTGAAAACTGATCCTGTAATTGTTGAATATCATCTAAATCAAACAGATCCGTGAATGCAATATCTTTACCCAATTTACATCTGATTTCATCATTCGTGTTTGATTTCAACACTTTATTGTCTGTAATATATTCCAATTTCATAATTATTCCACCACCCCATTAAAATGAATAGGTTCTTTGAATATCCACGCGGGTTACAATCATATAAACTAATTAATTACATTTTGTATTTTTATCAAAAATCTAACCACATCTCAAGCTTTTATATTTAGCACAAAGAAATTGGGTGCATCTATCAAAACAAACTGTTTTCGGACAAAATAGCGTTTACTTGATCCGTGGAGTTAAAATAATATTTCGATATTCAACAAAGGTATGATCACCCTGAAAATATATCGGACCCGGTTTCTCATCATCTGAGGAGAGTGCGCCTCCAGTACACCCCTCTAAAAACTGATTATCAATCACCAGTTTTCCATTAAGTCTAACCGTTAAATGACGATCCGCAAGGATGATATCGAACTTCTGCCACTCACCAGGCGGCAACGCCATCCTTCTTCTCTTCCATACGGCACAGCACTCTTTACTTAACCAGGTGGGGCAGCATGCGTTGCGCTATCTCCGCAGCAGCTGTCTGAAGAGCCTTTTTTCCTGCAATTTGTTCGGTTAAGTCAACCTCAACAGCTGTTTGGCGATCAATAAAAATGACCTTATCGGTCTTTGCATCAATAGCTTTTACCTCAAGTCGAGCTTTTACACTGACAATATTTCCGCGCCTCATAGCGAACTCACTAAAGCCTTCGCCCTTTATAACAACATCCGCATCTTTCTTATTGCCTGACTCAAAATCAATAATAGTAAAACCGCATTCCTTGGCAAAGAGAGATACCTCAGTCTCAGCTGCAGGGTCTATAGTAGCCTGACCGACATGACGCTCTTCAATATCAACAAAAACCACAGGTCGTTTTCTATCCCCCAATACTTTTTTTAACGCTGCAACCTTATCCTCTCTCTTTACAACCTTAGCAACCAGCTGATCCTCTTTCATTATAATCGTTTCAGCCACCTTTTCTGCCAATTTTTCAACTAAAGTTCCAAAATCATCATTGGTCTTTCCCTTAATCGATGCCCCCAGCACACGGCTGGTCTCTGTTCCTATTATTTTTGCCACCAGATATATCGTTTTATCCGCTTCAATAATTGATCCCGTCACTAATATCTTGGCTCCTGTCAAGTGGCCTACTTTAACCGCCTCAGCAGGATTCACCATACCAGAAATGTTTAATTCATGTTCATCAAGAGTTTTTTTCATATCCTCACGATCAACCAGAATTAAATCAGGATTAACCACTAAAGACGCAAACAAGATATCACTTGCTTTACTTCCATACCCCCTCACACCGGACCCTCTTTCAGCAAAAGGGAATATTGCTGTCGGGCACACTTTAAACTCTGCCACTGCAGATCCCGTCGCCATCGTAAAAAACACCAGAATTGCAGCTCTCAACCATCTATCTGTTTTCATCTCTATTCCTCTTTCTTTGTTGTATTTTCAGCACTAACATACTCTAACATCTTCGCAAAAAGAAATCCGGGGGTTGGACTTGTTTTCCAATTCTTTACAATATTGAAATTCGACACGATTAACATACTCTTATCTTTTAGCATATTTCCCCTCTTGTAAGATACCTCAATCCATGACCACCCACCATCTTCTTCAGAAAATACGGCAGAAACCGATCCCCGCTGCCCCTCAACAGCAATTGCACCTGAATTGATTTTTCCATTCCCCTTCCATGAATACATGTCCAGTCTTTTATCCAACTGTGTAATGATATCATTTCCATGAAAAGAAATCATTGACGGCGGCAATCCCTCTTGAGGTAATTCACCTAACCCAGGCAGCTGGATTTCACCGGTGACAGGGGCAAAACATAACACTGACACTCCCGCTTGTGCTGCTTCCACAATTGATGCACCTAGTCCGCGGTACTCCTTGAAAGAAACACCCTCTCCGACCACAAGCATCCCCTCCAAAGTGTTAAACGAATCTATATTCCCTACAGAAGTGAAGGGCACTCCCATTGCATCCAACCATTCACCGGTAGTTTTTTCAGGATCAAATAGTTGTATTTCAAGTGACTTCAACCACTCCGTCCGTTCAAAAAACGGATTATCAGGGAAGAACCAAAGCTTTTTAGAAATACTCACCGGAATACCGTTATCTTCACTAAAACCCACAATTAATTCAGCCTTCTGAACCACGCCCTGTTTTACTTCAGGAATTTGAAGATCAACCTTAACCTCAAAGTCAGCGTCATTTATTGCAACAACCTGCTCACCTCTCTGAATTGTTCTCCCTGCCGCAGAGAGATGCCATGTCAAGCGACCCGAAACGTTATTATTCGCATTCACATGAATAGTTTGTACCGCATCGCCACCGGCAAATAGATTCGACCACTTATCCTGAAAAGAGAGTGAGACTCCTGAAGCATCGGCAAGTACTACAGATTCTAAAAGAACCCATACCATCAATACGATCAACTCTTTTATCTTATGCGTTCTCATTTACCTACCTCTCTGTTCGATAAACAATGTGTAATTAAAGGATAACACATTCAATATTTAAGATTCTGTCTTTTAAGCCCCGATAAGTCCACGGACAACACAAGATTATCCCAATCGCCACTTTTCCCCAGCCACAAAGTGCTGTCATGCCGAACAATTTCGGTGATTCGTCCTTCATATGGAATGTTTATTTGCATATCCCATTTCTTGGATGGTTTATGAAAGCGAAGAATAAAACACTCTTTCGCGATATCTCCATCTTTGATTGTTCCTCCAACCCACAAATAATCACCATCCTCTTTAATCGCCGAAGGTGTGAAGTCTTCCTTAAGATGGAATGTGAATTTCTTCTGCTGGGTGTCATAATAATGCAGTGCCGTTTCAGATGCGATCCATATTCCGTCAGACTCCATGGAAAACCCGTTCACATTAAATCTTTTCTGGCTAGGAATCGAACAAAATTCCGGATGCTCTTTAGCAAGCGGCATAATGATCTCTTTCCACTTCATAGTTGCCATATCGGCAACATGAACTCGGGTTTCACATCCCCAGCAATTTGAATATATAATCATATATTTTTCACCCGCTGCAATATGCTCTATTCTGGTAAGGGGAGCCCCATTTTCCAATGAGGGCAATTTATATTTTGCCCATTTACCTTTATTAAAATCATACGAACAAAGGACACCCTTGCGCTCATTGCCTCCACCAAAAAACATTTTTTTACGCCAGACACACGAATCATATATCTCATGTGAAGGCAGCCCATCTCTTGCAGTAAACTTACGCGCCTTCCCATTTTTAATCATCCATACCCCGGTAGAATCAAAGGTAAGCCAAATCTGATCACCTATTTTTTTGATAGATGTTAAGTTCGAGTGAGGTCCATACATTTTATGCACACTTCTCATCTCCCTTTTGTCAATATCCCACATCAATGTATCTGTGATATGCTTCATCAGCAGTTGTTGTCCGTTAACTCCAAACCAAAGTGTGTCTTTTATAACATCCATGCATATAAAATCCTGTGAGTAACAATATTTATTAACAGGAATAACTGAAATCTTTGGCTTGATCAATTCAGCAAACACTTTTTTCCTTACACCTTTTTTCGCTTTTTTGACTTTTTTCTTATTTTGAACTTTATTGGAATTCGGTTTTTTGTACTCAGGAATCATCGTTATCAATTCAGCGGCACGCTCAGGCTTCCCTACGTTAGAGCAAATAGTTTGGATCGATTTTGAAACGCTGTCTCTACGACCTTGCACTGTGCGATTCTGAATGGCTTTATCCCATAACAACTCAACCAACTTCATTTTTAGATCCGCGGGCAAAGTATGCTTAAAAATTTGAAATAGGTAGTCACCGACTCTTAGTACAGGAATCTTTTCCGGACATCTTTTTTCTACATGTAATAATCTACGGCTAAATTCAGAACATAAATTTTCATACCATGATTCAAGGATTTCAGGAGGTACATCTTTAGGTATGTCTGTATTTATTCCGTGACCTTCCCTCGTGTAATAAACATCATCTAATAATTGACTGACAGAAGTGACATATGCTAAGGGAGAAGTATTAAAACCTGTATCAAGCCGGTTATCGCCTCGAGATCCAACGCTACCTCTATTGGGCACAGCTCCTCCGCCTATATATCCAAAACCGAATCTATCACAATGCTGTTTCCATGCATTAGCTCTTGCCCATCTCCGTTTAAATCGATTTTTACAACATTTAGCAGAACGATCCAGGCCATTGCGCGTTTTTTCAACCAGCAGAGCCGTACGAATCTTTTCATTATCAGGAGCAAAAAATGAGGCCACCGACAATATTCGCAAAGCATCACGCCAACGCTGACACCACGTATCTGATAATTCAGTTTCAGTATGTTCTTCTTGCAGAATAAGATACTGGATATCATCCGCCTGCTCATAAAGTTCCTCCGCCATTTTATTGCGTAGATCTGAAACTGTTATGGTTCTATTTTTCTTAACTGCATGAGTCAGAACATACTTAATAATCTCTTTTGACATCACTTCAAGACGTGACACAGGCATCTTCCAACTCTTCCTGATTGGGCTACTAAATCCATCCCACATTGTAACTCTGACCTGGACATTGACTTTATCAAAGGGGAGTCCGTCCGAATCCACCTCTTTGTAATACGCCCATACATAATAATCAGCCAACTTCTGCCAGCGGTTAAGGTCATCTTTAATTAACCCACTAACAACCAGTTCAGCTTCGTTAACAGCTTGATCCGCCCGGGGGAACTGAATAATACGAATATTTTTCTTTACGGTCTTATACTTCTCACAGGCCGCCATGAAATCATGTTTATAAAAATCCAAACGTCCACCCGGTTCCTCATTACAGAAGAACATGGGGGCCACATAACAGGTTGCATCGCTTTTCTTAAGTGCCTTATATGCTTTTGCCAGAACCTGAACTACACTCTTACCTACCTTGGGTAACTCCCTGTTCAATTCAGAAAGTGAACCACTGGAGTCAGAAGAGATCGGTATGTCCACAACTTCCAACACATCCGCATGATACAAATCAATTATTTCAACATGTAAAGCCCAGCTTTTCTTCGGCACCTTATAAAACTGCCCTCTTATAAGAAGATCAGCCTTCAGCAATGAACCTAGCTGCACGACAGACTCATTCCCTATCATACCCAACACAGAAAGATTATGTTCTTTGATTACCTGATTTATCTGCTCTCTCTCAACCCATTCAAGTGACGCTTTCGCCATTAATTCAACTTGAAGTACTTCGGAAAAACCAGCGGCATTCTGAGAGCTGACATAGGAATTATCAGTGGCAGAAAACGGACTCATTGCCACAGAGACACCCTTGCCTAGAGCATTGTTTAAAAAAACAGCACTGAACAGAATAAACACAAAATAAATCTTAAAAAAACTCAGCATCTCTAGAAAATCTCCATTATACCATTACTATGTTCAAATATTAACGGTTCATGGAGAAACTGCCAAGAACTAAATACAACTACTAATGCACTAACAAACTTCCATACGGTAAAGCCACCAGCGCTTGAACCTTGCACCGCGTGCCTGATGCTCAAAGTAAATCTTCGCTTTTAGCCCCTCACCTGTCTCCACCTCATACATTACTCCACTAAAGCCCCCTCTTCGACCAACCGCCCGGAAACAGAGCGCATAAAATCAATATTCGGGAGACCGCCATAGGAGTTACGTGGGAGCAGAAGAAGTTTTTCATCAAGTGAAGCAAAATCATTCGCATTAATTACGAGATCCATCTGAAAAGAGTTGTTAAAGAGATCACACTCTGATCTCTCTATTTGAATTATTTCCTCGCGCCGACTGCTCTTATAGCCAATGTTGTTATTCATTTTGTGACCGTACCCAGGAACATCGGTTTTATTATCTTTCAAACGACAGAGCATATTAAAATTATTCTTATTCATATATGCGCTGTTGTTTATCCAGTCGGAGCCACCTGTATGATGGTTTGCATAAAACCCATATGCCTTGTTGCGGACGGCAAGACAGAAGCGAACTACATGACGCGGTGCGGGATCGGGCACTCTATCCACAGGAGTAGAGCCATACCCTCCGGCCTTGAATCCATTGCCATCCTTCAATGATTTGAATTCAGGTGAATATCCATTATAGAAAGCCCAGCAGTTCTCAAAAACAACCGCTTCATGCGCATTGATGCAGTCATATCCATCATCACTGTTGAACCAGGCCCTGCAACCGCGAAAAACATTATTAGTGTAACCTTTACGTGGATGGCAACCGAACCCGTCAACATTACCACCCAACTTATCCTCGGAGATGTAATCATGGTTCTTATAGGCATCGCAGTTAAGGAAAAGATTGTTAGCCCCACGCACACTGTAAAGACCGATAGCCTGTCCATCATGCATGCTGAGTTGCTCATAAATATTGTTGCTGCCGTTGTTTGAAAAACATATCGACTGCGTATGCGTCTTCACTGTTACTTGAACACCAACGACCTCAAGTCCCTTTATGTAAAGCCACGAGCCCTTTACTTCAAAAGCGTGTACCCTAAGCCCATCCGGCTTCACCTCAGAAAAATCAAAGACCGGCCGTTCATCCCTGTATGCAATGTAGCTTATAGATCTGCCAGGCTTGCCACTCTTGTCCAGCAGAATTACGTATGCCCATATCTTCTCTCTCTTTGCTATTTCCGATTCATTAATCTTGTATCGACCGCCTCTGACATATACAGTATCGCCGGGCTTTGAACTCTGCTGAGCACGGCTAATCGAACCGAATGGATGATCAATCGAACCGACATTTGAATCCCGACCGTTAACCGCCACAAACCACTCAGCACCAAACAAAGGCAAGGTGAGAAGCAAACAAAAAATATGCATATATCTGATCACGGCCGCCAGGGCTTTTCTCCGCCCTTCTCCTGCAGAAATTGCGCATCTGTCTCCCTATACCAGCCATGCAGTTGTTTACGCAGCTTACCAGCCAACTCGGGCATCTCACCGGAGATATCTTTGCGCTCACCAATATCTTCCTTGAGGTTGTAGAGATGCACGCGACCATCCTCATAGCGCTCAACCAGCTTAAAGTCCCCCTGACGCACAGCGCCACCAGGGAAACCTCCCTGATTACTGTAATGCGGATAGTGCCAGAAAATGGAACGGGGAGACAGTGCACCACCCTTAAGAGCCGGCATAATATCTATACCGTCAATTTTATGTTTAAAAGGAACTCCTGCCGCAGCAGCAACTGTCGGAAAAAGATCTATGGAGCATATGATTTGATCACTTACAGATCCGGGCTTTGTCACTCCGGGGTAGCGGACAATCCACGGTTCACGGATACCGCCCTCATAAACCCAGCCCTTACCACCACGAAGCGGCAGGTTGCTGGTGGGAGAGCCCTCGGAGGTTGAGAGCCCGCCGTTGTCGGATGTAAATACAACAACCGTGTTATCAGTAAGACCGGATTCCTTCAGTTGCTTGAGCACCTTGCCGACAGCCTGATCCATTGCCTCAACCATTGCAGCATAGACCGCATGCTTCTGAAGAACACGCACCCTGCGCGGTTTCTTTCCAAAGACCTGCTCCTCGTCTGCAAACTCTTCACCTTCAATCTTCGCAGCCCTTTGCTTATATTTCTTAACCAGATCAGGACGTCCTATCAACGGGGCATGCACTGAATAAAAGGATAGGTATGCAAGAAAGGGCTTATCTTTGTTCTGTTCAATAAACTCTACTGTCTCACGTGCCAACCGGTCTGGCAGATGATCTCCTGCCGGGCTTTCCACCTCCATCTCGGGGTTCTTAAACGGGGCAAAATACTTTTTGCCGGTATATGGCCCACCTCTATGGTATCCCCCGATATTCACATCAAAACCACGGTTCTGCGGATAATACTCCTTACTCGGACCCAGATGCCACTTGCCGGCAAAGAATGTTGCGTAGTTCTTCTGCTTCAATATCTGCGCAAGAGTGATATCCTCGAGAGGCATAATGCTGTTTAAGGGAGCTGGCTTAAACTTACATGCTCGCTTTCCTGGGAAAAAATTCGTTGCCCGCACACGTGTCGGATACTTGCCGGTCATAAAGCTGTAGCGGGTTGGCGAGCAGACCGGATTAGCGGCATAACCATCGGTAAAGCGCATACCGGATTTTGCAAGTTTGTCTATATTTGGTGTGTCATAGAAACACTTCGGATTATTCGCACCGATATCCATATACCCCAGGTCATCCACAAGAAAAACCAGAATATTGGGCGACCTGTCTGCTACCGCACCTACATTCATTACAGCAAACAGAGCCAAAGCAACGCTGACAAAACTATACAAATTCATATATTCTCTTCTCATCTTAATTCTCCTAAACTTCCCATTTAAAAACAGAATATCACTGCGAACAGGCAAGGTCAATCAATGCACGAAAAGAATTTCGGTAAAATGGTTAAGGATAGCGGCTCTTAACTTGGATATTACCGATCATCCCTTCGGTCTTCACTGCTAGCCTTCGGCACAGATCTTCTCGCAAGCTCGATTTGGGAGTTCCGTGTTGGATATTGGATATTCTATTTACCATCAATAACTTATGGGTGTTGACTATCTCCAGCCAGCTCAATATAATAACCTCATATGAAACATCTGAAAGTCATTAAAAATCTAACCGCATGAGGTCCCTCCATGAACCGTTTTATAATTCCCGCAACTCTCGCTCTCGTTCTTAGCGGTTGCTCCCTTTGCAACAATAAACCCGCAACCTCAGCTCCTCTGTCGATTGTGCAGCAGGTATCTGAATTCCATAAGCCAGAGAGCTCCGCACTAAGCCTTGATGGGAAAACCATGTTTGTCTCCAACTGCGGCTCAGGGTTCTTTGGAAAAGATAAAATATTTGCGCTGGCAGCCGGCAAGGGGGCTATCAGCAAACTTGCGGTTGCACCCGATGGTAAGCTCACAATGCTGAATCCCCGTTTTACTGAGGGCATAAACGCCCCACTCGGGATCTCTGTAATCCCAAAAGCCACTGCAAAAATTCCGGCTGGCTCCCTCTTTGTCAACACCGGCTATTTCAAGCAGACCGATAAAAACAACAACTACATCCTCGACTACACAAAGCTGGCTCCCGCCACACTGATTATCGACCCCGATAACGGCAAAATAATCGGACGTATCAATCTTGGACCAGGAAGCTCAGTAGCCAAAACAAAGGGTGCCCCCTTTCTGGTCCCCAATGGCATGGCCTTTGATTGTGACGGCAACTTATACATTGCCGAAACCGGCGCGGTAGATGACCGCGTAACCCCCAATATCACAGCCAAATCAGGCATCATGAAGATTCCGCACGCTCTGATCGATTCCCTTGTTGAAAACAAGCCTGTGACTGGCCTGCAATTCCTACCCGTTCCCGGTGGCTCCAATGGAGTGATGTATGACTCCGGTACCGACTCAATCTACATTGTCACCTGCCGCGATGACTGCCCTTACGGAGGAGCTCTCTACAAAGTGCCCCGCAGTAAATTCACATCACCACTCCCCGCACCCATCGCTAAAAACTTAACCCCGGCCGACGGCATCGTAAAAACATCTGACAACCGCTTGATCGTTTCTCTCTTCAACGGCAATCTGATTGAAATCTCAGAGTGCGGCAGGGTCAGAACCATTCTGTTAGAACCGAATGTCACATTTGCACAGCCATCCGATCTTAAAATCCTCAAACTGAAATGCGGAACGGAACTCTTAATAATGCCCGAGCAATCACCTAAAGATCCCGAAACCTGGAAGCATACGGTTTATGTAATTCAGTTATAGGGTTCCGTTGATTATGCCGTGTAGATCCCGATTTCATCGGGATTGTCCGGTTTAAAACCGGACCTACTTTTTTGAACAGCACTTATACACTGTTTAACAAAACGTGTAGCGTTTTTTCTAAAGCATACTAAGTTCGGAACAAAGTACGAGACCAAGTGTGGTTCAACAATCATGCACCTTGTCCCAAACCTTGTCTCGCACCAAAATCAATGCAGACTAAGTGCGGGACAAAGTTCGTGACCAAGTGTGGTCCAGAATCCTAAACACCTAACAGCCTAAACGCCTAAACTCCTGCATCCTACAGGATGCCTTAAACCTGCCACGGATTACGCATTATACGTGAACGCAGTTTATTAGCTTCAGGGTCCCCGACAAACTCCTCTTTGACCGGGTCCCATTTGAGACTGCGTTTCAGATCCAGACAGATATCCATTATCAGATTAGTTGTCATTGTACGATGTGCCACACCGGTATGCGCCAGCGCGGGTCTCCGTGACTTAACACAATCCAGAAAATCACGGATGTGATTGAATGGACGCCCTGTGCGCTCCGCATATCCATCAACCAGCTTGCGGTACTCCTTGAACATCTCAGGTCTGGAGACATCCGGTCTCTCATAACCGTCAGCGGTCGCAACCCATCCCTCGCTGCCCTCATAACGAACACCACATGACCCACGCCATCCTTCCAGCTGGGCAACCAGCTTAACACCATTTGCAAACCGAATGGTCATTCCCTTCTTAATCCCATTCTCAGGATATTCATACTCAACTGCGGATGTATCCGCAATTCCAAGATCCATCTGGCATTGGAGAATGGTATGTGAACCCCACTGCGGAATCCCCCCTGCAAAATCATACTGCGTATACCACCCCGGCACAGGCCACGGCCTTAAGAACCCGGGATTATAATCCCGCCAGGGAGCTGAGCCAAGCCACATGTCCCAATCCATCACCTCTTTATCCGGTTGAGGCACAGCTGGAAGCACCGCATTCTTTCTCGGCCATGCAGGCAGATACCCAAGATGAGCACGGACCGTATGAACCTTACCAAGACGGCCCTGACGCATTAGCTCACCTGCAAAAACAAAATTTTTCTCACTCAGACGCTGTGCGCCTGTCTGGAATATGCGGCCATACTTCTTTCCGGCCTCAACCAAGGCCTGCCCCTCGGCAATCGTCAGGGCACCCGGTTTCTCACAATACATATCTTTGCCGGCCTTCATCGCCTGAATCGATACCGGCGTATGCCAGCGATCGCCGGTGGCAATTACCACCGCATCAATATCCTTGCGGGCAAGCAGCTCTCTAAAATCACGGTAGACCGCACAATCCTTATTTTCATAGCGCCCGTCCACATCCTTTTTTGCCTGATCGCGATTCTTTTTCTGCACATCACAAACCGCCACAAACTGAACATCCTTCTCTCCCAGCATCCAGCCCAGGTCATGTCGACCGCGGCCGCCGGTGCCGACAACCCCCATCACAATTCTTTCACTTGGCGCAACTGCGCCATCCTTGCCCAATGCACAGGCAGGAATAAGATATGGAAAAGTTACTGCACTACCGGCAACCAAACCACGCTTAAGAAATTGACGCCGGTTTGTTTTTGTACCTCTCTTTGATATATTAGCTGAACTCTTCATCTCTTTTTTCCTATTGTTCGATTTTGACTCACGACCCACGACTCAATGACCCAGCATATGGTTGAAACAGAACGCGATTATCCCCCGTATCACTGCTCCTCTGCCAAATCCTTAAGAATGATATTTTTAAACTGAACCTTCATTGGCGACCCCGGATGCATCTGCAGGGCAATCACACCTTTTTCTGCTGAATTTACGGCGGCATTATCAGTGAACTGACACATTAAAACATTATTCACGTAAAGAGTGATTTTGGGACCGTTGCAAATAATGCGGTATTTATTCCATCCACCTCTCTTGAAATTCTGAAGCAGATCCTCGGGTTCACCAATGCTTTCAACCTGCTTTTTGCCATCCTTGGCAATCGTCACCTTTTCACCACGTCCCGCAATAAGCCCACGCTTATGATGATAAACAAACCCTATTAGTTTACCATCACCTGTCATATCAGCCTGATAGCCGCATGTATCCCACTTCGGCAACTGCTTAGAGCGAATCTGAATCCCGGAATTGGCCATTCCGCTTAATTTAAACTCAGCGGTTAATTCAAAATCAGAGAGTTCGTCCCCCTTCCATATCAGATAGTTACACACCTTGCAGGGCTTAGTAGCTGAGCTCTCTGATGTGAGGACACCGTCCTCGACATACCACCAACCCGGTGCACCATCCCAGCCTGAGAGATCCTTGCCATTAAACAGAGATACTTCACCACTCTTTTCATCTGCATGAGATAGAACACACGCGCACAACAAAAAGGCAGTACCCAATGCAAACCTCAACAAAATCCTGTTCATCTCAATCCTCCTCAACATATTATCTCTAATTATGTATCACATTGTACGGCAGAACCTCGACTTTTCCAATAGAAATATATAATTATTGACTACTCTATGCGATACAACCCTTGAGCATCTCATTCGTTCAACGCCCTAGCAAAGACAAGGAGGTCGGTCGCTATGCGGCCGACTAAATGCAGCTCAAAATCCCATCATGGTCAGCCGCATAGCGACTGCCCTCCTGGCCAAACATGGAGATCATATCAGGTCCGTAAAGAAATATTCTAACCTGCAGGCACAATCCTGACAGCCATGCCGCCCTGTTCTCCCATGGCAAAGTCAAGCACACTATCTGAAGTTACACTCTGCTTCTTTATCCCGACATGGGTGCGGGTTTTGACCGAGGGATCATCATAATAGATATAAGCGGTATATTTTTTGCCGGGTTTAAGAAATTTCAATGGGACTTTCAAACTCCGGACCTCCCCGCTATTCATACCACCTATGAACCACTCCGAACCGGAGCACCGGGCTATAACAGCATATTCCCCTATGCTTCCATGAACCACTTTTGTATCATCCCATACTGTCGGCACATGGTCATAAAACTCCAATTCCGGTTCATCCCCGATTGCGCCTTTCTGGCCTCCAGCACCACCCTTGGTTGTGTGAGATGCTGCCGGACGGTCATACCAGAAAAGAAACTGCCAGGGACTGTAAATACAAACAGCCTTGGCCAACTGATAGGCATGCGTAGCATTCTGGTCAACCCGGCTGTTGTAGTAACAGATAGTATTATCTCCAGCACCACAGAGCATACGGGTGAAGAGGATGGAAAGTGTCTGTTCATTTGAGGGAGAAGTCTCATCACCTCCGATACCCTCCTGAGTCATGAAATTTGGATACGTCCGGCTGTAACCGGTTGGCCGATATTCATCATGTACATCTACCATGATTTTATGGTCCGCTGCCTTGCGTATTGCATCGTGCATCCACGAGGTCCATTTCTGCGGACCTACATTCACAAAACCGTACTTCAATCCGGCAACACCCCACTTCTTATAAAGTGGCAGAATCTGGTCGAGCTGTTTCTCCAGCGCACGACGGTTAACGTAGAGAATTACACCAACACCTCGTTCTTTACCATATTGGATAACATCAATCAGATCCAACGGACCGGGTGAGCGCTTTGGATCTACGGTAATAGTTGAAGCATCTGATTTATCTTCATATTCATTTCCATACCAACCAGCATCAAATTCAATAAACTGAAGGTTATGCTTTACTGCAAAATCAATGCAGGCCTTACCCCCTTTGCTTGTGAGGGTAACCTCGCGAATTACTTTACCGGGCTTAATCCATGAAGTATCTTTAATGGCACAGGGATCACTGAGATTCAGAAGCAGATCATTGTTCTCCAGTAAACCGCCGGGGCTGTCAGCAATCATAATAAAACGCCAGGGTGTTGTCAGAGGAAGAGCTGCTTCAACAGAGCTGGAAAGATGACTTACAATTGAAAGTTCATCGTCCTTATCCCGGGAAAGCTTCATGCGGGCATAATCAACAAGATCCGCTTCGCCAACGGCAACGCAGATTCCTCCATCGGTTTCAAGCGTCAAGGGCCGCTCTATTTCGGTGCCCATCGTACTGATTGTCTTACGAGTATATTTTCCCTGTGCGGTTTTAACACACCAGGCAACATGATCTTTCAGAAAATTAAATTCCGTATTCTCACTTTTGATGCCAATCTTATCAGAAGAACCACATTTAATGATTTTATACTGCAGAGCGGCACCTTCATTATAACATCTGAATATCAACTGCATCTCACAGGCGGGAGTTTCACTGCGTGAAAGCATTACAAAGAGCTGTTTATAATTATCACGGACCGAACTCCGCTCTCCGTAAACAGGTTTCCATATATCATTATGCTGTGCTGTTTTGATTGAGACCACTTTGAAACCGGATGAAAGCGCAGAACCGTCTGCAAGCTCAAAACCAAGCCCTGACTCAGCAACAAGCCGTTCTCCATTATAAGACACACTGTAAACAGGTTCGCCTTTTTGCGAGGATGAATCCCTAAGAGCAAAAGTCAGAGCGATTTTACCATCAGGTGATTTAACAACCGCCCCAAAACATGCCGCAGCAGCAAAAGCCATAATCAGAATAATTTTAAATGAGCTCATTATATTTTCCTTAATTCAGGGTTACCCACTGTAAAGCACCCTGGTTATGATAAAGAGAGAGCGGTAAATTAAAAAGCTCCAGCAAAATGCTGGAGCTTCTTGAAGATCTATAAGTTTTAAACAGGACGCACAGCCTGCGGTTTAATATCCAATATCTCAGATATCTTCACAGACCGATGCTCCTCAATTGACTTGCGCGCTGCAATTCCTATTATACAAGAGAAAGCACCATCACGTGTTCCTGCTGCATGTCGCATTGGATCAGGCATGTTCGGATTACGGAAGATACGATCCTGTAAAACCTTGTCACCACCACCATGGCCACCCTTGCCCTTGGGTATCTTGATCTGCTCCATGCTACCAAAGTTATCAGAAACAAAGATTTCCTCAAATTCAGGAACAGCATCCTTAGCTGCCTGTGACATCTCTTTGGAATGCAGCTGTGCCTGATTGATCTTCTCTTTCTTGCGCCATGGAATTCCATCCCAGGCATCAATACGACCTGTCGTTCCGTTAAATGCGATTCTCATCCCTTCATAAGGCGAATAAGTTGTCAGGGAGTAGTTTACCATAACATTATTTGCATACTTAATCTGGACCGACATCTTATCGTAGATATCGATTTCCTTACGCCATAGGCAGTTGTCACGGATATAGCCATCATGCTTTTCATTGGCTACATAGAGATCCATATACATCTTCGACTTTGTAATATCATAATGATATTTACATTTATCATAATGTTCACATCCACGACATTTCGTCCCTCTAAAAGGGTTATTCTTGCCATAGTGCTCAAGGCTGCCGTAAGCCATAACCTCAACAGGATCTGAATCCAGCCACCAGTTTAACAAATCAAAATGATGTGTTGCCTTATGCACCAGCAACGTGCCACTACAAGCTCTGATACCATGCCATCTTCTGAAATATGATGCCCCATGATAGGTATTTAAGATCCAGTTGAAATCAACGGAAACAATATCTCCAACCCTCTTCTTTTGAACCAGTTCACGAAGTTTTGTGTAGTGTGGATTATACCTGTAGTTAAAACCAACCTTTACTTTCTTACCGGATTTCTTCTCGGCTTTCAGAATTGCCTCACACTTATCCTCATCTGTCGTCATGGGTTTCTCAGTGAGAACCTCTTTGCCCGCTTTGAGGGCCTTGATAATAAACTCATGATGGGTGCTGTCCATGGTGGTAACCATTACCATTTCACAATCAGTCTTTTTCAGCATCTCATCAAAGTCAGTAAAAACAGGACAATCAACACCAATGTAACCCTTGGCAAATTCGACACGCCCCGGATTAATATCACAAAGCCCGACAAATTCAGCAACATCCGCATATTTTTTCGTAATGTTTTTACCCCAGAAAGTACATCCCCGGATTCCCGTACCAACTAGAGCCAGTTTAACTTTTTTTCCACCCACCTTATTAAGCAACTCTGTTGCCGGCGCAGCAAATAGAGAGCCCGCTGTCACAGCTCCGGTTGTGGTTAAAAATGATCGTCTGTTCACATAACTGCTTTTTTCTTTCATCAACTAATCCTCTTGAGATTTTACATACAAATTTATTGAATAATAATACCCCCCTGAGCCAAAGTGATCAAGGGGAAAACAATTTTTTTGAGTCAAACCACCTCTTCTCAACAGCAAAGCCCTGATCATCAGACACATTGACCCTCTCCGAATCAGCGGAAACCCTGACAATCGCCGGTTTGTCATACCAGTAGTTATTATCTCCTTCAATAAGAATACCCTTCATTTGCGATGAAAAGTAGTTGTTCTCCAGAAGCACTTTTCCTTTGGTTGTAATCAGGACACTGCGCGCACGGTTTTGCGTGAAAGCACATTGAAACGATTGAGGTGTATATTCTCTGTACGTTCTGTAATAAAGCCCATACCCCCGGCGGCATAAACATTCACATCCTGCACCACCACATCTTTGCAGTTGGCCGCATGGATTGCGGGGCAGAGCCAGCTGGTAGGACTAACTCCGTAAACAATCAAAACGCTGCCAACCGGCGGCGGCTCTTTTACAGAAGCCTCAAACTTGACTCGGTTCTTTCCAGCAGTGCTTGCCTTGGGAGATTGCCGAAGAACGGAAAGATTATCCGTTTTGAGCTGTTATCATGGTTGGAAATTGCCCGATACATCTCACGCGCATTCTCAGGATAAAAATCATACTTCCCCTTGGATCAAGTGCCTGATTTATAATCAGACGACCGGTTCAGGACTCTTAACAGGAGCAGCACTCTCACTCTCCGGCGCACTCACTTCTGATTCAGCTTTCGGCTCAGGAACTGCCTCAAGCGCATCAGAGAACCCCATGCTTTTTGCGGCACAAAGCAGATCTTTATCCGCTGTGGCCAACATGCAGGTGATTCCATGCGCCGACTGAAGTTCGAGCATCGTAGCCAGATGAATGGCCTGTGTCGTTCCCACTGCAGTTGGAAAAGCACCTGCAGCACGATTCAACACACCATCCGTAACCGGAACAAGAGTGATACTATCACAAACACTCTCAATCCAACTGCCAAGCCGGGACCGCTGCGCATCATCCAGTTTACCACTCAACCGCAACAGATTTGCGGTACGATAACACTCTGTACGCATCAGCGTACTTGCATAGGCAACCGACCACTCCCCCCAGCCCTTCCAGGGATTTTTTGTGCCGACAAGTTGACGTATAACAAGGGCTGAATCAAGATAGATCGTCATCGTTTCCTTCTTTCCTGCAAAAGTTTCTTTACGGGATCGGTATCAAGTCCGAAACCTCCAATGTTCTTAAGTTCCTCAATAGAGCGAGAGGGAGGCCTGAGCGGAAGTCGTCCCGCTGCCCCCTCATCAGCCATAAGACGTGCAATAACCTGCTTATGACTGGTGATCAGCACCTCCTTGCCTTGTCGTGCAAGACCCAGATAGTGGCTGAGCTTTTGTTTAAGCGTTGCTGTATTTACTGTTGTCATGTCTATATTATAGACATATGGTGTCTATAATTGCAATGAGAAATTAAAAAAAGCTTACCCTTTTTTTCCTGCCGGGCAATCTCAACTCCAAGGTCAATCGATGGGATGCCGTACACATTGGCAGCGGTTTCCATAAAAACCAGATCCGGCTTTTTTGAAAGAATATCATCGGCAAGACGACAAGCTCCAAAATCCGATCCCGTTCCTGAAATCGCCGCGTTGATCTCAATCAGCTCTGCATTAGTACCTCTCTTCTTAAATCCTATCATGTTTGCGAAAGATTTTTTGACCCGTCTACGCCAGAGGCTACGCCGTGGCACGGCAGGATTAACAGGATTTACAGGATTATTTTGGTTCATTGTA
>JAQIBS010000063.1 GCA_027858965.1 Kiritimatiellia bacterium | reverse complement strand
GCGTTTGGAGCGCGTTCGCGTGATCGACTGGGAACGTCCCGAGGCAAATGATTTTCTGCTGGTGAGTCAGTTCAGTGTGACGGGTGCGCTTTATACCTGCCGGCCTGATCTGGTTGGTTTTGTGAATGGGCTGCCGCTGGTCGTCATTGAACTTAAGAAGCCTGGCATTCCTGCTCGTCAGGCGTTTGCTGAAAACCTGACGCACTACAAACAGCAGATTCCGGCGCTCTTTGCTTATAACGCTTTGTTAATTGCCTCTAACGGCACGGATAGTCGCGTCGGTTCGCTGACGGCAGACTGGGAGCGGTTCTTTGAGTGGAAGCGGATTGAGCGCGAGGATGAACCGCGTCGGGTGTCGCTGGAGGTGATGCTCCGCGGTACGTGCGACAAGACGCGCTTGCTGGATTTATTGGAAAACTTCACCCTTTTTTCAGAACACAAGGCGGGGCTGACGAAGATCATTGGCCAGAATCATCAGTTTCTCGGCGTGAATAATGCCATCTCTTCAATACTGGAAGCCCGCGAGGCTGGACATGGTCGCGGTGGTGTGTTCTGGCAGACGCAGGGTTCAGGTAAATCGTTTTCGATGGTCTTCTTTTCTCAGAAGATTCTGCGCAAGTATTCAGGTAACTGGACGTTCGTGGTAGTCACAGATCGTGTAGAGCTGGACGATCAGATTGCAAAGACCTTTAAAGCCGCTGGAGCGGTAAGCAAAGCCGAAGGAGATGAGTGTCATGCCTCAAGCTGTGTCCATCTTCGGGAACTCCTGCGCGGGAACCATAGATTTGTTTTCACTCTTGTTCATAAGTTTCAAACACCCGAAGAACTTTGTGACAGGAAAGATGTAATCGTCCTGACGGACGAAGCGCATCGTAGTCAGTACGATACGCTAGCATTGAATATGCGTGCGGCATTGCCGAATGCTATGTTTGTGGCCTTTACCGGTACACCGCTGATTGCAGGAGAAGAGCGTACGAAGGAGGTTTTCGGGGATTATGTTTCGATATATGACTTCCAGCAGTCGGTCGAAGACGGAGCAACGGTTCCTCTGTACTATGAGAACCGTACGCCGGAGTTGCAGATCATCAATCCAGATTTGAACGAAGATATCTATGATGTTATTGAGGCAGCGGATCTGGATGCCGACCAGGAAGCCAAGCTGGAGAAGCAGCTTGGGCGGCAGTACCACATTCTGACCCGTGATGACCGGCTGGATACCGTCGCCCATGATATTGTGCGTCATTTCCTTGGTCGCGGTTTTGTCGGTAAGGCGATGGTGGTGTCCATTGATAAGGCGACGGCGCTCAAGATGCACGATAAGGTGCGTAAGGCATGGAGTGAAGAGCTGAAGCAGGTGAAGAAGGAATTGCTTGGTCACTATGCCTTGTCAAAGGAGCAGAAGGACGAGCTGTTGGACCGTTTGCAGGTGTTGCAGTCCTCCGATATGGCGCTGATAGTGTCGCCGGGTCAGAACGAAATTCAGCAAATGCTGGCTCTCGGTCTGGATATTGAACCGCATCGCAGGCGGATGCATGACGAGGATCTGGGTGAAAAGTTTAGGGACCCGGATGATCCATTGAGGCTGGTATTCCTCTGTGCAATGTGGCTGACGGGTTTCGATGCGCCAAGCTGCTCTACGGTTTACCTCGACAAGCCAATGCGCAACCATACGCTGATGCAGACCATTGCGCGGGCTAACCGCGTTTTTCCCGGCAAGCACAGCGGCGTGATTGTGGATTATGCGAATGTTTTTGCGTCGCTCGAAAAGGCTCTGGCTATCTATGGTCAAGGATCAGGGGGAGAAACTCCTGTCCGTGACAAGCAGCAGCTTGTGGATGATTTACGAACGGCAATTCAGGACGCTACCGACTACTGCTCCAGTAAGGGAGTTGACCTGGAGGAGATTGAAAACCAACCGTTGGGAGATCTGCATCGGTTGCAGATGATCAATGATGCGATGAATGCGCTTATTGCACCGGATGATGTCCGCAAGGAGTTTCTCGCTCACGAACGGTTGGTAAGCACGCTCTACAAAGCGGTGAAGCCTGATCCTGCGGCTTTGGAGTTTTCGCCCCGTACTGCCTGTCTGACCACGATTGCCGATGCGATCCGCGCCACTATTAATCCTGGACCAGTGGATATCAGTAAAGTGATGGGGGAGGTGCAGGAGGTACTGGATAACTCAATTACCGATGTTGATATGCCGGACAATCCGGTTCCGCTGATCAATCTTTCTAAAATTGATTTTGAGAAATTACGCAGCCGTTTCAAAAAATCCAAACACAAGAGCACCGATTTAGAGCGACTCAAGGCGGCCATCCGAGCCCAGCTCGAAAAGCTGATTCGGTTCAACAAGACACGCACCGATTATCTCGAAAAGTTTGAAGAGATGGTCGAAAGTTACAATAATGGAAGCCGAAACATAGAACAGATTTTGGAAGACCTTCTAAGATTTGCCGAAAATCTCTCCGAAGAACAGCAGCGCCACGTCCGGGAACACCTGAGCGAGGAGGAATTGACTGTTTTCGACATCCTTACGCGTCCCGGACCGGAACTGTCAACCGAAGAGCGCGAAGAGGTTAAGAAGGTGGCCCATGAGGTTCTTGACCGGCTCAATGAATTGCTCGCCTTGGATTGGCGTCTCCATACTCAGGCCCGCGCCAAAGTCAAGATGGCCATCGAAGATGAACTCGACCAAGGTCTTCCACGTTCCTACACACCCGATATCTTTCAATCCAAATGTTCTGCCCTTTTTGAACACGTGTATGAAAGCTATTACGGTGAAGGCAGCAGCATATACGAGGAAGTTGGGGCATAGGGTTTTAAATCCAATACAAAAGTGAATAACAGACCTAAGGTTTATTATTAGTATTGGTTATAAGATTGGCCCAAAGAAAACATTTTTCTAGTAATTTTTATTGCGTTACAACAGTCATGGTACTATCATCACCAATAGAAATGTTGAGATGTCTAGTAACAGGGGGATTATAATTATGAGTTTGTATAACAGCAGTGCTTTGAAAAATAAAATGGCCAGCTTCTTCTCGCGGTTTTTTCTTTCGGAGAGTGAATCCAACGAGTTAAAAAAATTGGTGTGTGAGTCTGATGCCATATATAAACGGTTGGATGAGCAGGAATATTCAATACGAGAAATGAATAAGATAAATGCCGAATTAAATAATGCAGTACGTAAAGAGATTAAAGGTGTTTTGAAAAAGACCCTGCAAGTTCAGATGCAACAGGAAAAATCATTTGATTCAATAATAAGTGAGTTAAAGTTTGATATAGCGGGGTATACTACTCAATCAAAGCAATTTCATCATGCAGCAGCTTGTAGGGTGGATGATGCAGCAGGGAAAATAGCAGGAGTTAATGGTGCCATTACGGGCATTAGAGATTATCTTGAAGAAAACAGTAAAATCTCCAAACGTTTTCAAGAGGGGTATGACTATCATGTATTGAAAAACTTTGTTCGGCATATTGCCAGGACAATTGGGAATCTGGATGGCGCGATTTCCAAACAGAGTAACGATGATGTAAAAGAAGAGTTGATTGATGCCCGGGATGATCTAGTTGAACTGTTGTCCTTTAACGGGGTGGAGCAAATTATTCCTGAAGTTGGAGGTTCACGTCATGGGCTTGAGAAATATGTAGAGGTGGTCCAGGAACGTGTGGCGTGTGATAACCCGGAGTTAAGCGGGAAGATTGCTGAAATAGTGCAGGTCGGATACAAGTTTGCTGTTAATGAGGATCAGGATCGGATTATTTTGCCCGCCCGTGTTAAATTGTTTGTTTAAGGAAAGGTCTTTTAGTATGTCACGTATTGCCGGTATTGATTTGGGAACAACGTTTTCTGCAATTTCGTATCTTAATAAGATGGGAAGGCCAGAAATAATTCCGAATGCAGATGGTGAGAGGATAATGCATTCTGCCGTTTATTTTGAATCGGCTTCAAATATTCTAGTTGGGGTTGAGGCTGTTAACTCTAGGCATGAAGATGTTTCAAAGTCTGTTAGGTGGATAAAAAGTCACATGTCTGATGAAGAATATAAAGTTACTATAGATGGTGCCGAATATACTCCGGCGGATATATCGGCTTTGATTCTGAAAAAGCTTCATCAAGGTGCCCAGCAGCAGATTGGAGTTTTTTCTGATGTCGTGATAACAGTTCCTGCAAATTTTGGAGAAGTTGCCCGAAAAGCAACAATGGATGCAGGAAAGATTGCAGGATTAAATGTTGTAGGAATAGTTAATGAACCAACTGCTGCTGCAATTTATTATGTGATAACACAAGAAGTCAAAGGGCATGTGCTTGTATTTGATTTAGGTGGAGGAACGTTTGATGTTTCGATAGCTGATGTTAATGGAAAGAATGTTGAGATTGTAACTTCAAGCGGAGATCGGCATCTGGGTGGGATTAATTTCGATGAGAAACTTGTTGAGTATTTTGAAAAAAACTATAAAGAAAAAAGTGGAGGGAATCTGTACTCATCACAAGAAGAGAGATCCGAAGTCGAAGATTATGCTGAATTAATAAAAAGGTCACTCTCGAAAAAAGAATCGGTTGCTTTCAGACTCAAGGGGGATAGTGGGACTGTGAGGGGGGAGCTTACCCAGAGTGAATTCAACGTGATGATTTCATCTTTTCTAGCCAGAATGGAAATGCTTGTGGAAACCGCACTGGATGATGCAGGGAATGAGCCTTCTGATATTGATAAGGTTTTGCTTGTGGGAGGCAGTAGTCGTATTCCCGCTGTTCAGGATATGCTGAAAAATATATTCGGATTTGAGCCAACTGTAGTTGGGAATGTTGATGAGTGCGTGTCTCTAGGCGCTGCCTTGTATGCTGGGCTACGGTTGCTTGAGGATGATCCGTCAAGGGTTGATGAAGGAATTGCTGCCGGGCTTTGTGATGTTAACCTTGGAGAGGTTTGTAATCACGGTTACGGCACAATATGCTTGAGTTTTGATGAAGTAACGCAGTCATCGGTATTGACCAACGATGTGTTAATAAAAAAGGACTCTAAAATACCATGTGCTGTTAAACAAATATTTTGTACGCACTGTAATAACCAACAAATCATTAAAGCAAAATTAACTGCCGGGATGTCAAGTGATCCGGATGAATGTATTGTTCTGGTGTCAGGTGAACTTAAGTTGCCACCTGGTTTGCCCGAGCGGACTCCGATTGAGGTGAGTTATAGTTATGATAAGGATCAAAGAATGAGGTGTGTTTTTGAGCATAAAGACTCAGGCACTCAATTGGTTTTCGACTATGACGTAATGAGTCGCAAATCCAGTTCTCAAACAATTGCTGAAAAAAAAGCCAAGATTGAGGATTTTACAATCGAATAAGAGTTCTGAAATGACAAAAATTGTTGGTATTCAATTAGGGAACGAATTTTCCTCAATCTCGTATCTTAATAAGAGGGGACGGCCAGAAATAATTCCGAATGCAGATGGTGAGAGGATAATGCATTCTGCCGTTTATTTTGAATCGGCTTCAAATATTCTAGTTGGGATTGAGGCTGTTAACTCTAGACATGAAGATGTTTCAAAGTCTGTTAGATGGATAAGAAGTCACATGTCTGATGAAGAATATAAAGTTACTATCGATGGTGCCGAATATACTCCGGCGGACATATCGGCTTTGATTCTGAAAAAGCTTCATCAAGGTGCCCAGCAGCAGATTGGAGTTTTTTCTGATGTCGTGATAACAGTTCCTGCAAATTTTGGAGAAGTGGCCCGAAAAGCAACAATGGATGCAGGAAAGATAGCAGGATTAAATGTTGTAGGGATAGTTAATGAACCAGCTGCTGCTGCAATTTATTATGCGATAACACAAGAAGTCAAGGGGCATGTTTTCGTATTTGATTTAGGTGGAGGAACGTTTGATGTTTCGATAGCTGATGTTAATGGAAAGAATGTTGAGATAGTAACTTCAAGCGGAGATCGGCATCTGGGTGGGATTAATTTCGATGAGAAACTTGTTGAGTATTTTGAAAAAACCTATAAAGAAAAAAGCGGAGGAAATCTGTACTCATCACAAGAAGAGAGATCCGAAGTCGAAGATTATGCTGAATTAATAAAAAGGTCACTTTCGAAAAAAGAATCGGTTGCCTTCAGACTCAAGGGGGATAGTGGGACTGTGAGGGGGGAGCTTACCCGGAGTGAATTCAACGAGATGATTTCATCTTTTCTAGCCAGAATGGAAATGCTTGTGGAAACCGCACTAGATGATGCAGGGAATGAGCCTTCGGATATTGATAAGGTTTGGCTTGTGGGTGGCAGTAGTCGTATTTTCGCTGTTCAGGATATGCTGAAAAATATATTCGGATTTGAGCCAACTGTAGTTGGAAATGTTGATGAGTGCATGTCTCTAGGCGCTACCTTGTATGCTGGGCTACGGTTACTTGAGAATGATCCGTCAAGGGTTGATGCTGGAATAGCGGTAGGGCTTAGTGGTCTCAAATTAGGAGATATCTGTAATCACGGCTATGGAATTGTATGCCTGGATTACGATAAAGTTACGGGATCGGAGTATTCTGTAAATAAAGTATTGATAAAGAAAGATTCAAGAATTCCGTGTGACGTTCAAAGGACATTTTTTACGGAGATTGACAATCAGCGTGTTTTTAGATTGAAACTGACACAGGGAATGTCACGTGAACCTGATGCATGTCATATACTGGATGTAGCTGAACTTAATCTGCCATCAGGACTCCCTTCAGGATCTCCGATTGAATTTTGTTGCAGTTGTGACAAAGACCAACTAATGATGTGGGTTCTTGAGCACAAAGAGTCCGGAACGCAGTTGGTAATTAATTATGATATGGAAACCCGAAAATCGAGTGCTCAAGCTGTCGAAAAAAAGAAAGTCAGCATTGAAGATTTTTTAATTGAGTAGACTAATTGTAAAGGAGTGGTAAAATCATGGGTGTAGTTATTTTTTTTGTTATCATTATTGTTCTTGTCATAATCGGATGTAATTCATCAGACAATACGTCGACAGCCGGGTCTGTAACTAATACTGTTGATAATACTTTCAAGGTTCGAGTTAGGGAAACCAGGGAGGAAATTAACGGCATTTCTTTTGATCTGTTTGTTGTTGAAACACGTGGCGCCATAAATTGTCCATCTGATAATTACAACGCTACTGCTGAGCTACTTGCGTTTGACGTAACCGATGGTAATAAAAAACCGTTGATTTCAACATTGGAAGTGTTCCAGTTGGCAGATACTATAGCTTTTGGCTTTGTTTCAAAAAGTATTGTTCCGTATGTATCTTCTGTTATAACTGACTGGACATGTGTAGGTAAGATCCCAATTGATGTGTTACGGCCTCCCCGAAAAGGTAACCGGAAAATTCAATTTCTATATAATTTAGTCGGAACAAATGCGTCAGCAACTACTCATGTATATCACGATTTTCCTGAAGAAGGTTATATTGATGCAACCGAAAATAGAAAGAAATTCGATTCATTAGCCATTGAACTGGCTTTTGCTGTATGTTCTTGTGATGGTGATGTTCATGCGGATGAAGCAGCTGTAGTTAAGGATTGGATTAAAAGGAGGATGGATGTTGCACCTGAACAAGAACGTGAGAGTTTTAAAAAGTTGCTGAATGAAACAATAAGTGAAGCGTATAAAAATTTTCAAGAAGGTGTGCAGGTTTCTTATTCTTCATTATGTGATGCTTTAAAAGAGGTTTCAACGGTTTCAGAACGTTATGAAGTTTTGGAATTAGGGTTGCATGTTGCTAAAGCCGACGGTGTGGCTGAGCAAGAGGAGCTGGAGTTGTTGGATGTGCTTGCTCGTTTTTTGGAAGTTGATAAGGATAAGTATAGAACAATGCGTGATAAACATCTTTCTGTTTCAATCATGAGAAACAAAGATGTAATAGATGCTGAAAAGCTGCTTGGCTTAAATTCTGGTATGAGTGTGGCGGAAAAACGGAAACATCTTCGCGCTGAGTATAAAAAGTGGAACCAATTGGTAGAGCATAAAGACAACGATAAGCGCAAGCAGGCAAGGGAAATGTTAGAGATTATCGGGCAAAAAATGGCTGAGTTGAAAAGAGAATGTGTATAAAAAATGAAAATGGCTATTAACCTTAAAATGATGCTTGATTCATTAAGATATACAAATGACTCCCTGGAATATGCTGGCATACAAGACAGTGTTATAGATAATAAAATCAGGGAGCAATTTAAAAAGCATCATCTGGTGGCTGCTACGAAAATAGTGGCTGAAATATTTCCAACTATTTTTAGTGCTGTTGATGATGTTAATAATATTTTAGCTCCTGATTATAAACTGGAAGTGTATGTTAAAAACAGTGCTGATTTTCAAGCCAGTTGTTTTCCAGGCGTGGATAATTCAATATCCGTGGTGTTGAATTCCGGTTTGATTCAACTGTGCTCTGTGGATGAACTAAGATTTGTTGTTGGGCATGAAGTAGGTCATTTCCTTTTTGGACATCATTTGTATCCTCGGGTGGAGGAAATGCAAAATCAGGTAGAGAAATTAAATATTCTTGCATTGCTCAGGGCTGCTGAGATTACTGCTGACCGATCTGGATTTATTTGTGTGAAGAATAAAGAAAATGCATTTAAAGCGATTTTAAAGCTGGCAACCGGATTGCCAGATGCTTATATAAGGTTCGATCTTTCTGCATATTTAAGGCAGTCTAAGGAATTGCAGAATATGGGAGGGGATGAATACAGTTTGCTGGATACGCATCCTGCTTGTTGTACTAGGATGAGGGCTTTACTCTGGTTTGATATGAGTGAGGTCTACTATGAATGGGTAGCACAGGGAGGCTGTGCGCCGATTAACTCATGTGAATTAAATAAAAGGGTAACCCGTGATTTGTCTTTAGCCATTGGGTTTCGTCTTTCTGAAATCAACAAAAAAGAAGCAGGACAGGCGCTGTTCTGGGGAGTTCTATCCCTTTTCATATCCGACGGATGTTTGAGTAAAGCAGAACAGATACTCCTTAAACATAATTTTGGCGAGAGTGGAATGAATATGGCTCTGGATTATATACGTGAATTTGGTCCTGATGCTGTTATTAATAAATTTGAAAGTATTTTGCAGAGCTTGCGTTTTGTAGATAAAAAGACAAAAAAAGTGTTGTTTGAAAATATTGAACAATTTTCTAAGCTTGCAGGCGGTGAAATATCAAATATCGAGTCTGTTTTAAAGAGAGCCACTCAGTTAATGAATTTTGGTAATGAAAGTGACAGATAGTAATAGCGTCAGGGGAATTGGTGCTTATCGGGTTTCTTTTAATGCAAAATAAAAGATAGCGGTTTTTGAGGATAACTTTCAATAAATTTTAAAAAGTCAGAAAACTGAGTCGTTGAAGGTTGGCAGGCATGCGAAATTGAGCTCTAAGGCTATGGAGTCCCTGTGGGTTACTTAGTTGCGTAAGTTGCTGTGGCGGCTTCTCGCAACGATTTCGGTGCTGTCTGGTGTTCTGGATCTTCGTGGTAGAGAAATAACCATTTTTAATGGTGCGAAGCGCTCAAGTGCGGCAACCTGAATGTTACAAATCTAAGCCTGCGCAGCAGGCGATACAACCTTAGCCACGGGTGCAACCCGTGGATTAATGAGTAAAACCGTATTAAGCCCCCGCTAGGGTGGCGACACAATGTTTCTGTCGTACCCTGCGGGAACTTATTCTTTCTTTTTTCTCGCGTTTCCACGGGTTGACACCCGTGGCTACAGTATTTCGCCACCCTGGCGGGGGCTAACTTTTCTAACGTAAAATATCAATTTTCACCATTTGTATAACTCAGCCATTTTGGTATTATGGCAACTAAATATTAACTTATATAGGAAATGGGGGATTCATGAGCTACGCAATGTTTAATGTTCGCACTCAGACCAGATTAGTCTTTGCTTTTACAGCTGTTATCGTTTTTTTACAGGCAGGGATGCTTTTTGGTGACGCATCTGCCTCGGCTAAGCCGAAATATATTTTTCTGATGATTGGTGATGGAATGGGGGTGTCGCAGCGTGCAGTTGCTGCAAAGTTTAAGGAGCTGAGCTGTCCTGATGACCCAGATCTGTTGATGGAGACGTTTCCTGTAAAAGGTCTGACAACAACCAGCCCGGTGTTAAGCGGCAAGACGACTGACTCAGCTGCAGCTGGCACGGCTATGGCCTGCGGTGTTAAAACAAAAAACGGCATGATTGCCACAACAATTGATCTTAAATCTCATAAATCGGTTGCTTATGCTGCAAAAGAGAAGGGTATGAAGGTCGCGATTATTTCCAGTGTGGGAATTAATCACGCTACTCCGGCTGTTTTTTATTCTACGCGTCTCAGCCGCGGTATGTATAATCGGATTGGTTCGGATATTGCGACTTCAGGATTTGATTTCTTTGCCGGTGAGCCGTTATTGGGTAGCAAGCCGGATGCAAGCCGCAAGCTGATAGAAGAGGCCGGGTATGAGATTATTAAAGATTTGAAGATGATTCGGGAGTGTGATGGACGCGGCAAGAAAATTTTAATAGAGCATTCGATCGCCTATCGTACGGATATGAACTCTGATTCTCTTCGTTTGGTCGACTATGTAAAGGTTAGTTTAAAAGCACTCTCAGATAATCAGAACGGTTTTTTCTTCATGATTGAGGGTGGTAAAGTAGACTGGTCGGGTCATGCTAATGATATTGCCTCCAATGTGGGTGAAGTTCTGGATTTTGACGATGCCATCAAAGAAGTTTATGAGTTTTATAAGAAACATCCGAAAGAGACTCTGATTGTTGTGACCGGTGATCATGAAACCGGTGGACTTACTTTTAACTTCAGTGGAAACTTTAATCCCGAGCGTTTTGTTAAAGCGATTACCGGTCAAAAGAAGTCAGGTGGCGCCTTGAACTCCGATTTAAGAAAATGGAAGAAGGAGAAAGTCTCGGTCGATGAGGTGACACGTCGCTGTTTCGATGCTTTCGGTATCGATGATGCCACTCCTGAAGAGTTTGAAAAAATTAAAGGTATTGCGCAGACGGTTTTAACCGGTAGTAAAGGTGACAAGCGCTCCAAGGAGTTGAAAAAAATGTATGGAAATAAGAATGCTTTGCTCACCGCATGTCAGTCGATGGTTGCACAACGCTGCGGTGTTACCTGGACAACCTTTGGTCACTCTGCCGCCTCGGTTAAAACAACTGCAATCGGAGTTGGTAGTGAGCTCTTTGCCGGTCAGACGGATAATACGGATATTGGTAAAAATATCTTCAAGCTGCTGGAATAAAATTTGCACACCTACAGAAAGCGCGCATCGCATTACAGTAAAGCAAGCATCCTGCCGTGTCGGGGCGTAGCCCGGAGGGCGAAGACTGGCTTGCCTTAGTAATGAGGGTGCAAGCATCCTGCTTGCCTGTAAAATGAGCCAAGCAGGATGCTTGGGTTACTTTATGTGCAACAGAATACTTTAATAGATGATTAGTCTGCCGGTGATGCAGTGGAGAAAAGATGGTTTTAGATCTCATTGTTCTGATGGTTGTTATTGTGGCTGGCTGGACTGGGGTTAACAGCGTTTCTGGGTGGGGAACTGGGTTTGCTGACTGCCTGTGGGCTGGCCCTTATTATGTCGCGTTACTTTCATCTGAGCGGTATTAACCGTCCTTTTGCCAAATCTTTGATTTTTATTCAGCCGGATTTGGATGTTTTCGGTCTCTTTATCTCCGGTATATTCATCTCCGCCTCCGGTGCGGTTATGGATCTGGCTATGGATATTGCCGCTTCGATGCATGAGATCCCGTTGTTGCTGATGCTTAATTCCACGAATGTGGCATCTGATATCCTGATAACTCTGGTAGGTAGCTTTGGTCTGGTGACGGTTGCTCCTTTTTCAGCGTTCATCGGAGCCTTTCTTTACAGTCGCGGCAGAGATGGTGAAGGGACAGAGGACGTCGAGGGACGTTGAATGTGGGATGTGGAATGTGGGACGTGGAATGTGGGATGTTGTGTCCGGTCCTGATATAGGTTGTCACTTTGGGAAGGAAAACACCAAAGTGAATAAGAATGGAACACAATACAGCGAGGCTTTCAAACAACAAGTAGTTGACGCGATTGCCAAGGGAA
>JAQIBS010000053.1 GCA_027858965.1 Kiritimatiellia bacterium | reverse complement strand
GCATAAAAAGGCCTCGACTGTATCACATCGGTCGAGGCCTTTTATATTGTTGTAAGTCGTTGATTTACCGGATCATACCTTCTTTTCCCGTGTTGTACCATACCTCTTAGCGTTCTTCTTAATGCAGCAGAGCCGCCTGCCTGTGCGTTGCACGCAGACATGGAACCAATATCCAATATCCAACACGAAATATCCAATATCCAAGGTGAGAGCCGCTTCGCTCCTTTCGGCTCTGAGAGCCGACGCTACATTAACTGCAACACTACCGGCTACGGACAATCAGATACACGCTTTGTTGTCTTTACTTGTTCAGTTGGATATTCCGTGTTGGATATTGGATATTAAAAAATTATTCATAATCTACGATTTTGTAACAACTAACTGTAGCCGAGGTCCGTGACCTCGGAGCGACTCCAATGAGGCCGATTACAGAGCAAACAGACAACTTTTTTGGAAGAACAATAAATTTTTTTCCCTAGCCGCATAAGCGGCTACAGTCCGACAGGCTGCTAGAAGAGCTCGCTTGAGTCTTCGAAAGAACTGTTGCGCATGGCACGTCGGTAGGAGCTCATGGAAATGTCGAAGCGCTTTTTGAAGAGACGGGCCAGATAACTCTCGCGCTCAAACCCGCATTGGTGTGTGATTTCGCCGATGGGCAGGTTGGTTTCAGCGAGCAGTGCGCACACACGCTCCAAACGGACCCGGTGAATCTCTTCCAGGATGGTGCGTCCTACAATCGCTTTGAAGTGGGTTTCCGCGAAACGGCGGGATGATCCGATTTTACTGACGACATCAGGAACGTGAATTGCCTGTCGTCCGGCCTCTTTCCAGATGTAGTCAAGCGCGCGGGCGATCTGCTTGTCGGGGATGACTGTCGCGTCAGTTGAGCGCCGGGTGATAATACGGGTCGGAGTGCTGGTGTAGATATTCTTTTTCAGAGTCTTTCCGTGCATCATCAGGTCGAGCTGTTCGGCAGCCCAATGCCCGCTTAGCTGGCCGGTTGTCTGCACACTGGACATGGTGGGGAAAGTGGCATCGCAGATGAGATCATCATTGTCAACACCGAGCACCGCGATATCATCCGGCACCGTGATGCCTGCACCCATACAGGCATCCAGCACCTGCCTTCCGCGACCGTCCATGGCAACAAAAAGGGCGGTTGGTTTCAAGAGCGATCTCAACCACTTCTGCATACGGGGCTGCTCGATGGCCCAGTCGGATTTTTCAGATGGGGTGAGTTCTCCGTAAGTGCGGCACTCTCCTCCGGCTTGTTCAACTGTATCGCGAAACCCTCTTTCCCGCTCAAGCGACCAGTAGAGGTTGAGAGAATCTGCCACAAACGCGAATTGTTTGTAGTGGCGGGTGAGGAAATACTCGGCGGCCAGACGGCCGCAGGCGTAGGAGTCGTAACGCGTGCTGGGATATTTGGACAGGGGGTGCGACTTTTCCCGCATCGGAGGCGAGGGCTCGACAACTACCACAGGGACGCCCGCACGGGCAATGAGTGCGGCTTCTTTTTTGTCACACGCTCCTGTGATAATCCCCGTGCAGCCCCAGCGTTTGAGGTCAAGCAACCGTTGTTCACCAGGTCGTCCCTCCATGCGGTAAAGACGCCAGGGACCGTGAAGCTTGACGTATTGTAGAATGCCGCGGAATGAGTCGAATTGCCCTTTGAGTGTCAATTGGGTGAGCACAGCCACTTGCGGAATAACAGATTTGGAAATCTTCATAGGTGAAAACATACATGAATGACACGGGAAAGGGCAAGGCTTATTTGCGCAAAAGGGTAAAATATTTTGCGCAAAATAAGGTAGTAAAGGTGCGGTCCATCTATTATAGTTTTAATAGAAATTTGATTAATGTTTGCGGCATTGTTAATGAGGGGCTGCGCTCGGATAGCGCGACTTGCTGTTTGATGTGAAAAAGAAGTAAAGGATGACTGAATATGAAGGTTCCATTCACAAGACGTGATTTTTTTAAAGGAGCGGTACTTGGGGCAGGTATTGCGGCTATAGGGGCTCGGGCGGCTGATAAGCCTATCGCAGGGTTTGATGAGACCGATGCGGGTGCCGTTAAGGATGGGGTATGGCGGCCTGTTTCTGACCGTAAGATCAAGATGGGCATTGTCGGTTACGGTGTTTGTAAGTTCGGGGCGGCTTTCAGTTTACAGAACCACCCGAATGTGGAGGTGGTGGCGGCCAGCGATCTCTTTCCTGACCGCTGCGCGGCATTGGCTAAAAAGGTTGGTGCCAAAAAAACCTATGCATCCTGCGAGGAGATGTTTGAGAAGGACAAGGAGATTGAGGCGGTTTTTATTGCGACCGATGCGCCGAGTCACGCACGGCTCGTGGTTGCCGGTCTTAAGCGCGGTCTGCATATGGCATCGGCGGTGCCGGCTGTCTGGGGTGACGACCAGCTTGAACTGGCGGAAGAGATGCTGGCGTTAGTCAAAAAAACGGGGTTGACCTATGCGATGTTTGAGACCACGTCCATGCGTCCGCAATGTTATGCGATGCGTAAAATATATCAGGCCGGTGGTTTCGGGAAACTGATGTATTCTGAAGGTGAGTATCATCATTACTGCAAACCGGGCCATCCGATTGATTCTTATAAAGGGTGGCGCATTGCGTCTCCGCCGCAGTGGTATCCCACGCATGCCAACGCATTTTACACCTGTGTGACCGGTGGTCACTTTACCAATGTGACCTGTATGGGAATGCCCAGTACCGATCCGTTGCGGCAGCCCGATAAAAATGCCTACAATAATCCCTTCGGTACGGAGGTGGCATTAATGCGGACCAGCGAGGGAGGGATGGCAAGAATGATGAAAAGTGCAGATATGCCCGGTGCTCATGGTGAGACGGGACGCGTGTATGGTCAGAAGGGGTGTTATGAAGAGCGCTATTCGGGCCTTGCGGATCTGTCAAAAATTGACTTAAAGAAACCTCCGCTGCCCCCTGGGATGTCTGCCGGAGGCCATGGCGGCGCCCATGGGTATCTTGCTGACGATTTCATCCAGGCGATCCTGCTCAAGCGCAAGCCCTGTGTGGATATCGCATGTGCTTTGAACACAACTGTCTCCGGGATCATCTCGCACCAATCCGCGATGAAGGATGGCGAGACGCTCAGGATTCCATTGTTTAAACTTTAGGTTTATATTTGAAGGATTTTGATCGGGAGTTGAAAAATTTGAGGATCTGTTGGAACAGGTAGTCATATCAGCAAGGATAACAAAGGAGAGATAATATGAGAGCAGTAGACAAAAAAGGTGGGTGGGTATTAGTCGCGATCATGTTGTGTGTTGCCAGTGCTCATGCGGTGACGATTCTCAACAAAACGACGGGGCAGACTTTGCTGTATGAGGACTTTGAGTCTCCATCCGGTGTCTGCACCAACTCGTCCGACACGGCGGACTACTATCCGGACAACCCGCCGATCGCTGTCGGCACATGGCAGCCGTATGAGTATAGCATTGGTAACAAAATCCAGGTATGCTCTTACGACGGTGATGGTTCCAGCGCTCCCGCTGCGACTTTGCAGGGGACAAACTGTCTGCGGATTTACCGAGAAAGTGGTGCACAGTACATGGAGTTTATACCGAGCTCTCCCCAGACGACTTCGAACGATGTGATCCATTTGGAAACAATGGTCTGGTTGCCGAATAGTGCGCCGACATACGCTGTCCAAATTGCTTTTTACGGTCCTTCAGAGAGCGACTATGTGGCGAACGTAATATCCGGCGATTCCGGATCGGTACTCGGTTACGACGGTTCCGCATGGCAGGCAACAAGCCTTTCGTGGAAAAAAAAGACCTGGCAGAAGTGGGAGATTGATTATGCGGTCAGTAATGAAACCTTCGATCTCACTATAGACGGCATAAAGGAGACACTGCCCTGCTCATCTTCTCCGTCGGCCGTCCACATGGTGCGTTTGCGTGCAGGATCAAATGGAGCGACTGTCTTTCTGGATAGCACCGGGTATGACGGAAGTAGACAGAATGACTTAATCCTATTCCGAGACGGGTTTGAAAACAGCAGTGTTGATTCCCCTCCCGCCGTGGAGAGTGCAGATATTGGCAGCTATTTGTACGCACTACTATCGATCGTATCAAGCAAGCTGAATATTCGCACAAACGATAAGTCCGTTGTAGGCGGACCGACTCAAGCCTACAGCGGTAGCGGATATCTCGAGCTTTACCGTAATCCTTATGATGATTCGACCGTATCTTTTGCCAATTGCATGTTTGCCGGCGGTTCTGTGGTGCCGGCGACTTTAGGCATTCGCGCCAGTTTCTTGCTGTGGCGAAGTACAGATGACTATAACCCAGTGGCAACAACAGGAAAATACATTGATTCCATTCCCGGACACGGGATTAGCAAAGGAACCACGAAATCACTGCTAACAGACGGTGTCTTCCTGACGTATAACATCATACGTTATGATGATTCGTATGACGGTTACAAGATTGGTCCAGGTTATCAGAATGTTGCCCCGACAAACACCTTCCCGAAAGGAAGCTGGGTTCCGGTTGAGATTGTTTGGAATCCGGAAAAAGAGGAATCCACTGTAAGTATTAACGGGGCCGAATCTTTGGTCAATGTGCTGGTCGGGTCGGTGCCCGATGTGCTTGATCGATTTGTTTTTGCCCCGGGAAACGGGCCTAACCTATATTGGATTGATGATGTTGAGGTTGAATGGGTGTACATCAAGCCACCCCCAGCAGGAACAGTCATTTTGCTGAACTGATGTCGCGCTCAAAACGCTGTGCGTTTTGAGAATAAAAAAGTGAATTGAGGCTGATCATCGGCTGATATTTTGCCCATCGTTAACCATTTGCCATTAACCACTAACAAAAATGGTTGCTTAACATTTTATTCGCGCCCTCTTCAGGAGGCACGCCTCCTTTTGTTGTTTCGTAAAAACTATTATAGGAAATGTTCCTGTGCCTGCATAGTATCTACAACATAAGTTTTTTGTGTAGGATGTGCCTCTCCCGCGACTGCGGGAGGGCGCGTATAATAATCAGTGTCAACGATCCCGCCTTGCGGGATTTTTAAGGATGTTTATCTTGCCCTTCGGTGAAGGGCCTAAAGGAGTCTCATGATTATTCAGCTTCATATCGCCTTTGCTTTGCTCCTCTGCGGCCTGTGCCTCTTCCACCCTCTGCAACTTAAGGCATCGGATGCACCGCCCGATATCGGCAACCGGCTCGAAATGTTTGTGGATCAGTATCTGGTTGATAAACTGCAAGGCACAAAACTGAAACTGCACGGGCCGCGCGACGAAGGCGCAGTTCTTCGTTTCGACGCGCCATGGGAGGGCAGGTTCAGTGGCTACAGCACTGTGATTCATGACGGCACACGATATCGGCTGTATTACCGGGGTAAACCGGATACAACGCCGTCAGGCACCGGCGAGGTCACTTGTTACGCCGAGAGTCAGGACGGGCGTACTTGGGTCAAGCCTAAGCTTGGTCTGCATGAGGCCGCGGGCTCAAAAGAGAACAACATTCTTCTCGCCGATCCCGGGGTGTCGCATAACTTCAGCCCTTTTCTGGATACACGGACCGGCGTGCCGCCGGCACAGCGTTTCAAAGCGCTGGGCGGAGTGCGCAAAGGGGGTGACGGGGTTTATGCGCTTGCCTCTGCGGATGGCATCCGTTGGAAGCGGATGCAGGAAAATCCCGTCCTTACTGAAGGGGGGTTGGACTCGCAGAACGTTGCTTTCTGGTCGGAGTCCGAACAGCAGTATGTCGCCTGCGTCAGGATATGGACTGCCGGGGTAACCGATGCCACTCAATGGAATCCCGGCGGGCTGCGCTCAGTGGGACGTGTGGGCTCGGCCGACTTTCTTCGGTGGAACAAGGTTGAGTCGATGAAGTTCGAGCCTGTCCAGCGGGAGCATATTTACATCAGCCAGACGCATCCCTATTTTCGCGCCCCTCATCTGTGGGTTGCTCCGGCGGCGCGTTTTATGCCTGGCCGGTGCGGCCTCACGGCGGACGAAGCAGGGAAGCTGGGCGTTGACCCCGCATATTACAAAAAAGCCCATGATGTTTCCGATTGCGTGCTCCTGACTTCACGCGACGGGCGCGCCTATCAGCAGACCTTTCGTGAGGCGTTCATTCGGCCCGGTCTGCGGCTGAATGAATGGGTTGCACGCACCGGTTATGCGGCGCTGAATATCGTGCGGACCGGACCCGGGGAGATGTCGCTCTTTGTCAATCAGGATTACGCTCAACCCACCGCGCACCTGCGTCGTTACTCGATGCGTCTCGATGGGTTCGCTTCTGTTAACGCGCCATTTGAGGGTGGCGAGATGCTCACGAAACCGCTGCGCTTCAAGGGGCGTCACCTTATTCTTAACTGCGCAACCTCAGCAGCTGGATCTATCCGCGTGGAAATTCAGGATGCAGAGGGCAAGCCTCTTGCCGGTTATGCCGCCAAAGATAGTGTTGAGATCCTTGGCAACCGGCTGGCATGGGTTGTGGGTTGGAAAAAAGGCAACGACCTGAGCGCGCTGGAAGGTCGTCCGGTTCGCCTGCGCTTTGTTATGAAGGATGCTGACTTGTTCGCTTTGCAATTTTCCGATTCAGTTGACGAATGATCGGATTTGAGAAGAGAGGTACCAAATATCATCCTGATATATCCAGGGGACCAGAGAAAGACCACTACAAAGAGTGCGTGAATAAACAATTCTAATGCGCAATAGTGTAATTTTTTTTTGCGCAATAGTGGGTAGCTATAATATCTCACAGCACATATAATAATTTTACATTGATGAAGGATTTATATGTGTTAAACAAGAACGGAAGGATATACCATTATTAAGACAATCGGAAAATTGTTGATAGGGCTGTTCGTTGGATCATATGCGTGGATATCGACTGCGGATGAGGCACCGGTGACAGCATTGGGCGGGCGGCTGGAGGTGCTGTGGGATATGGATCGGGTCGCCGAGCTGACTGACGCGAGGTTGACGCTGCATGCGCCCACGCAGCGCGAGGTGGCAGTTGTGCACGACAAGCCATGGGAAGGCAGTATCTGCGGTTATCACACGGTGTTCAAGGATGGTAATCTGTTCCGTATGTATTATCGGGGGGCGAACTGGAATGGAGAAATATCCACGCATGCGGAGCTGACCTGTTATGCCGAGAGCGATGACGGGATCATCTGGCGCAAGCCGGCGCTCGGCCTGATTGATTTCAACGGCTCGACTTCCAACAACATTGTGTGGGAAGGGCTTGGCAGTCATAATTTTACGCCTTTCCTCGATACCAACCCGGCCTGTTCGGCAGAGCAGAGGTATAAGGCATTGGGCGGTGACGGAAATGGGCTGATTGCGTTCGTCTCTCCCGACGGCTTGCACTGGAGCAAGCTACGTTCTACGCCGGTTATCACCGAGGGCGCATTCGATTCGCAGAACCTGGCGTTCTGGGATGCGGAGCGAGGGTTGTACGTGGATTATCACCGGGACTTCAAGAACGGTGTGCGGGCCATCATGACCTGCACCTCGACCGATTTTGTCAACTGGACGGTACCGCAGTGGCTGACTTACGATGAGGGGTCCCCGGACGAGCATCTGTACACCAACGCGATCCGGCCTTATCCGCGCGCGCCTTGGATTTACGTCGGCTTTCCGAAGCGCTACATCCCGGACAGGACAACCCGTTATGACACAAGCGGCGCCAGCGGTCTTTCGGACGGGGTCTTCATGAGCAGTCGCGACGGAACACTTTTTAAGCGGTGGCAGGAGGCGTTTCTGCGTCCGGGGCTCCAACACGAGCGTTGGGTGAACCGCAACAACATGATCGCCTGGGGCATGCTCGAAACCGAGCCGGAGTTATTCGGCACGCCACGCGAGCTGTCGCTTTACTCGACCGAGAACTACTACTCGACCACCCCCGACCGGTTGCGCAGGATGACGATGCGGCTGGATGGCTTTGTCTCTGTGCGGGCCGATATGGCCGGAGGCACAGTCACGACGAAACCGCTGACGTTCACTGTTCCCGTTGAGCCTGCGCCGTGCCCCGAAGAGCTGTGCAGCGCATGTCCTGTTTCGACGAATCTGCTATTCGGCACGAAGGCGCTTCGGGTCACTGCCCCGTCGGTGATTACCTTGCCCGGCACCTCCAATCTCGGCGCGCAGGTTACGTTCGCGGTTGCGTATTGCGGTATGCCGGCGGGTCACCGTCGCCTGTTCTCTGCTTATGCGGGCGGAGCCAACACTGTCGGGGCGCGGAAGGTGGGCTTAGACCTGATGGCGGGGGGTAGCTTTCCGGACGGTACAGCGGTGCGCTTCTGGAACGATGGCGTGGATGTCAATGTGCCTATGTCTGCGGTGCCGGGCTGGAATACGGTCAGTCTGGACCGGATGCATGTTGCGGCCACCTATGATGACGGTGTGATCGTTGTGTACGTGAACGGCGTGGAGTGCGGACGGGGGGGCACTGCGGGAGCGGGTGCGCTGCAGCCTGCACTGGGCGACCTGCGGTTCGGCGAGGATTATCCGCCGGCGTCCTTGATAAACGAGCCGTTCCTCGGGTTGGCCGATGATATCACGGTGATTGGGCGTGCGCTGAGTGCGGCGGAGATTGCCACCGCCAGTCAGCAAGGGATGGTCGGGGTGGTTCTGACTGAAACCGACACCGGCATTTTTCTGGACATGGAGGGCGATACGGGGTATGTTGCTAATAACAAACTGATCTCAGGTGTGGCCACTGTTGCTTTGCCCGTGGTGGAGGAGTGGGGCGACGCCATGTTGCTGCTCAACGCTTCAACCTCGGCGGCAGGGAGCATCCGCTGCGAGATTCGAGACGATGCAGGCGTCGCGATTCCGGGATACAGCTTGGCGGAGTGCAAAACGCTTTACGGTGACGATATCGAGCTGCCGGTGGTCTGGACGGGCGGTGCTGAACTGAAGTCTCTGGCGGGCCGGACAATCAGCCTGCACTTCGAACTGAAGGATGCCGACCTATTTGCGTACAGGTTCGGCCAGCCTGCGGCAGCGAATGCCGCCGCAACGGCGGCAACTAATTCGTTTGTGATGATGATCTCGAAGCAGTAAAACCGAGTCCACAGGGAGGGCCGTTATGAATAGAATTACCCCAAAATGCAACGGGGGCGCAAAATCCTGTTACGACGTGATGCATTTTGAGGCCCTGGGTGCCGAAGCATCCCATCTTGAAAAGGAGACGGCTGCAGCCATCAAGCGAAACGAGCTTTCGAGTAACCTCACATGCCTGATCACTCAGGAGAGCGTACAGGATTATTTGAAGGCGCATCCTGAAACTGTACTCCCTTCGATCATCACCACCAAGACCCACTCTGTTCTGCCCATTGGATATATCTCTGGCAAGCGGAAAAGCATCATCACCAGAAGCGCCGGATACGACCATTTGGAGCATCTGGCAGAAACGGCAAACATCGCTTCGCTTCGCGAGTACTGCGTTAACGCCGTTGCGCAAACGGGAATGAAGTTTCTTTATGCGGCGGCAGGCCAGTTGAATCAATATACCAGAGAGACGGAAAGCTTTGAACGAAAGTCAACTGCCGCATTTATGGAACTGGGAAAACACCGCACGCTGACTGTGTTCGGGGTTGGAAAAATAGGAAAACGAATTTACGAACTCGCGGAGGCTAACGGCTTGACAGTTCAGGGTGTTGACATTCGGGAGAAAGAGTTGTCCGCTCAATATAGTGGCAGCGAGGTGCATTTTGTTTCCAAAGAAGAGGCAATCAGCACAAGCGATGTGATCGTCAACGCCATGAATCTGACAAGAAACAGAGAAAGTCGATTTTTCAATGTCGGTTATTTCAATAAGGAATATATGGCGCAAGCAAAGAAGGGATTGATTTTCATCAATGTCACGCGAGGCGAAATTGCACCGGAATCGGTTCTGTTGGAATGTTATCAATCCGGCATCATTGCGGGGATCGGTCTTGATGTATTTTCAATGGAAAGTGACTTTGCAAAACTTCTTAATGGGGAACAGGTTGGTGGGATCGATTTGCTGGCAGCCAGGACTTTGGTCAAAATGGCGATTGAACGATGCTGCAACATCTATGTCCAACCTCATCAGGGGTTCCATTCCGATGTCGCAGTCAGGGCCAAGGCAGTCGAGTCGATTCGACATCTTTCGGCATGGTACGCTAATGGTGGAAAATGCTTTAATGAGCAGTTGCCTTATTACTCTAATAAGAGAATTTAAAATTCAGAAACAATGAACGGATTAAATATAACAACAGCAATTGTGGCTGCGATCATTCTTATGATCGGTGGGGGAGTTTTGGCCCAGCCGGAGAAGGGCCGCTCTTTGACGGCTGATCTACCCCTTAAACTTAAACTGCCTAAACCTACCTTTGAAGGCACGCCGATTGATGTGCGTTCACCGCATCGGGAGGCCTATCGCGGCGATGGAGTTCCTCCGCCTCCTCTGATGGTTCCAGAGGGTACTCGGTTGCTTTCAGGGAACTGTCGGGTAACGAGTAGTGATGTCAGGGTCCGTAAAAATGAGCTTTCGCTTGTGACCGACGGCAACAAGCAATACAGCGCTTTAGCTTATCTTGAGCTGGCACCCGGGGTACAGTGGGTACAAATTGACCTGGCAACTCAGGTTGTTGTGCATGCTGTTTGTCTCTGGCGTGAACGTCCTGAGATGTGTGTTTATCGAGATACTGTGGTTCAGCTATCCAATGATCCTGGCTTTGTCACGGATGTGACTACTGTTTTTAATAATGATTATAATAACAGTGCCAGATTAGGAAAAGGCGCTGATAAAGAGTATATGGAAGACTATTTTGGGCGGCGTATTGATACTGAGGGAGTTCAAGCCCGTTATGTACGCATCTTCAGCAATGGTAACACCTCTGATCCCTATAATCATTTTACGGAAATCGAAGTTTACGGTCAGCCGGTTGCATCACGTTAATCAGATGTGGGGCGTTTTCTTAAGACCGCAATGCCAAGCAGAAAAGTAACCCGGCTCTATTTAGTACCTCTCTTCTTAAATTCTATCATGTTTGCGAAAGATTTTTTGACAGGATTAACAGGATTAACAGGATTATTTTGGTTCATTGTATTACAATTACGTTCTTATTAATTTTTTCTATGCAACACGAAGTGTTGTTCGCGTTGCCTCAAAATAGATGCACACCGAAGACGTACCGAAATAGGGGTACTGGTTGCCTCAAAATCATGACACCGAGAGGTGTCTTATCTTTGAGGATGGTTTGTTAAAACCGTCTT
>JAQIBS010000015.1 GCA_027858965.1 Kiritimatiellia bacterium | reverse complement strand
ATGCAACGCGAAGCGTTGTTGACTAATGCAGTGATGCTTATTACACAACTGTTCAATGAAGGAGAAAATATTCGCATATCACAAGGGTTAAGTTTGGTTGCGGCTCCGCTGCATTAGGTTACTTTATTTACTGCAGTATAATAATCGTTCCTTTAGGCGAAGAGTAGATCACACCGGAACCGTAGATGAACTCAGGACAGGTTTCGTTTGAGATGGTTCCCGTAAGTATTGTCCCGTTGTACCGGAGTGTATCAACGCTAAGTGTGCCTATATAATTCAGGTTCAGTTTAGTACCAGCTGCAAGCTCAATGGTGGTATCTTCAGGTATTGGTTCCCCTATTTCCGCCATATCCACCTTTTCCAGACTGACAGAGTCGATCATGGTGTTATAGTCACCAGCTGGCTCTGACCTCTGTCCCTGCAAGCCGATATCGTAAGTTCCCGCCTCCGTTATTGCGAAGTTGAACTCATGGCGACGGAAGAACTCGTCATAACTGTTGATATATCCGATGTTATTGGTAATGCCGTTACGGCTCACAAAGGCAATAACTGGGTTCCTGCCATGGACATCCACATTACCATGATCAACGCGTGAAACAGCATGGAATGTCAATCGATAGCTTCCTGTTTCATTTAAAGTGACACTCTGCTTGGCCAGCCCTGTCTGAGTCAAACGTAAACGGGAATTCCCTTCAAAAACATTGGGGCCGAAATAATCCTGATTAGAAATGTAGGCCAGCACATCAGCCTTCATCTTGGTAATATAAGTCTGATCATAGATCATATCCCAGCCGTCACTGCCGCTCTCAAATCCGCCATTCTCAATAAGATTGTCATCATCCGCTTCCATAGCAGCAATATCATCAATAAGAAGCACACGATTGTCGGCGGTTGTCCCGGTCAACGTCAACGTCAGCGGCACACCGGCAGAGGCGCTGAAGGCATCCGTTGTCTGCCTTTCAAAAATCTGCGAATAGGTTGTGAGAGTGCTGACATTAACACCGCCAACCATTACACTCACCGTCTGATTTGCGATGGACTCATAAACGTTCGAGCGCCAGCGGGCCACATTGAAAGAGAGTTCATAGGTTCCACTTTCAGGAAATACCATTGTAGTGAAGGCGCTCCCTTGATTTTTAATGACAAGCAACCGCCGTTCATACTCGGGCACCAGACCATAAGCGGAACCGACAGCGGCAATCATAACCATATTGGAGCCCGATGTCGTATACTCCCACCCTGAATTTGTCGGTGCATTGATCTGCGTAGCCTGTGCTGAATACTGCGCACACTCAAATCCGGCGTTGGTCATCACATTGAGGGGGGGGGCCATTGACAAAAGATCCAGATGGAAATCATCAAGATTAGACATCCTATCATCCGAGGAAATTGCCTTCAGCAGCAGCGTATGCTCACCTGCCTCAAGCCAGGGCAGACGGTAGCGGAAGCGAACATACTCCGTTGCCCAGGTCTGCACTGTGGCTACGCGATTAGTATCATCTATGATAATATCGAACTCATGTCCATCTAAACTTATGCGTCCTGAAGCAAGGAAGGAGAGAACATAGACACCATTCACCGGAACGGTCATGGTTGTTTCCATTCCGACATCGGCTTTCAGAGCCAGCGCATAGTCACCATCCGGCGCAGGAAAGGGTGCATGCCAGGTCTCATCTTGACTGTGGACAAAAACTCTGGAATGTATGTCGTTCGTGTTTTCCGTTGCTGTCCAGCCACCGTAAGTCTCGCCATTATAGTAATCCTTATACGCTCCGAACTCAAAAGAGGGACTCGGAATATAACCGGCGGTATTGGTGGGCCACTCCTCCGTTGCCAGAGGCTGGGCAATCTGAAGGATGCCTTCTTCGACAGTTATCCTTTCAACACCATCCGGCACCTCATGCAACACAAGCTCAACTTCTCCGCCCTTCACCAGTTGGCCATCTGCTACCGAAGAGATACTGAAAGCATCCGCATCGGCAGTAATACGCTGACCGTCTGCCACGTTAACAGGGATCGGAAGATAAGGCACAATTTCTCCTGCCTCAAAGCTAGTTATGCCATTAAACACTTCAGTGTTTACATCAACACCCACTGTTAGAGTTCCAGCACCGCTCTTCACAAAAGTGCCGTCTCCCTCAAAAATCACGTTTCCCGCCACACCGGATGAAACAGAAATGTCTACGAATTTCCCTTCTGCTACAGATATTCTGGGTTCGTAATCCTGCTCCGTTGACAACCATTTCTGCCAGAGGTACTGCTCCACCTGAAGACGTTCCGCTTCTGAGAGCCGTGTTTCAAAAATAATCACCTCACAAATCCGTTCGCCACCGATGCGGACACCCGCCCAGTCAATATCCCTGTCATTACAGAAATTAGAAATATGCGCGCCATCTTTTGAACCGGTAACTGTTTCAAGCATTTGAAAATCAGGTTGAGGCACCACCTTGGTCCCATCAATCTTCTCCCTGTTAAGATAAGTGGCACCTGTTTTTATTCTGTGCATGAATTGACTAGCAGACCATATAGTTCCACCATTACCACTATAAGCAGCGGGGTGGAAATCCGCATAGGTACTCCCAGGATTACATCCCAGAATAAATCCATATCCGTCATGGGCCCCGAAAACCAGAAATACGTTGCGAACCGAACCGAGGGTTGTGCGGTTGGAAGAGGAATTCTGAAATTCCATCCAGCGTCTGCTGGAATAACCTCCGAAGTATACACTCGAAAGATTTGTGTAAACCCCGGCATCATCGGTCAGCAGTTCCGAATAATAATTTGTAAAAGTCGTTTGACTTACAGCACGCAGATACTGCCAGGGACCCGTCTGGTTCGGTTCACGCACATCCAGCCACTGCGAAACGTATGTGACATCATTCGAGACATAGGTCAAAACATTCGTATTAGCATCAACCCAGAACGTGGCTTTATCCAGAATATCCCATGGTTTTTCAGCCAGCTCGTAGGCACTGCCATCAGCAGTCACTGTCAACGACCCGTCAAGAACATCAATACGTCCATCCATGGAAGAGAGTTTATGTAGCGGAACTGCAGTATCTCCAGTTCCGACTTTACGTAAAGACCCCTCATTTAAAACCTGTGTGGAAACTGTTTCATTGATATCGGAGCCGATATAACCGATATCAGAGGTTCCAACAACAAGATTTCCGAAACTGAAAACAGAACTCAGACAAAAAACAACTACAAAACAAAACCTGATCATGAAGATAAGCCCCTTCCTAAATAAAATCTATAACAGATAGTTATCTAACTCTGTAAGATATTAGTGATATTAAAAAAAAGAGTCAACCAATTAATTAATATTTGTCGTGGAGTTTTCAAATATCCCATCCTGGCGTTAGGTTCTAAATTAAAATCTACCCCGAGCCCCTGTGTTTTTTTCAGGTCATTAAAACTATAGGGTTGCTTCTCAGAAGCAATTCCGGCGGCAGGTGGCGATATAATGATTCTTTCACATCCTAGCATGTCACGCCGTAGAGCTCAAAGGCGGGCAGGAGCTAAATTTTCTTTCAGTAGCTAACAAGCAGGATGCTTAACTTTATGCCATTCAGGGTAGGCTTCTATCCCCGTATAAAGATCGGGGGATTATAAAAAGCTGAAGTTTCCAGGGGATTGGGCTTGACTCATTTTACCCCTCCCCACATAATATATCTAACATGGAAATTGTCATGTTACCTGCCAAGCCTATGGGGTGTTGTTAAAATTAAGTTCAGGAAAGGTTACATAACATGTCTACTCAACTAAAGAAAATGTTTGGTGTTCTTTCAGCGGCGATGTGTCTCACGGTGGCATTCGCGGCGACGCCCGAACTGCCCGAAGCAGTCAACGGCGTCATCACGCTCACAGGCGAGTACACGCTCACGGAGGCGGACGCCGATGCTATCACGAACGTGACACAATTCACTCTTTCCGATGCCTCGACAAGAATCATCTTCGACCTTTCCGATGGCGCGTCACTCCATGTTCCGGGGCTCGTCGGCGGTGCCGGCAAAATCATCAAACGCGGCTCGGGCACACTCTTTCTTGACAACAACACAATCAAAACCGCCTATAAGGTGACGAACGGCCTTCTGGTCGAAGACGGCGAACTCCATCTGCCCGAACAGTTGGCGAACGGCAAAACGAGCGACCACTACGCCATTGAGCTGAACGCGCCCGGCGTTCTTTTTATGACGGGGAGCGATTCCTACGGCAGCTGCCGCACGGTCGTTAACCTCTTCTCCGGCGACGGCATGATCACAAACGCATGGGCAGTGGGCCAGACAATCCAGAGTGATGACGGCACATCTGACTTCTACGGCAAGATCGGCGGCTCATTAAGCGCCAACTATGTTTACCCGAGCAGTACACTCAATCTGCGAGGCACGGAATCGACCTTCACGGGTGCATTTATGAGTTTCGGCACGATCGGGCTCGTGAAAGTGGGTTACGACGCTTCGGAGCCCTCTTCGATGGGTCGCAACGGCACCTTATCGCTCATTCCGAACGGCGGCTCGAATTACGGTAAATTCGTCTACCTCGGCGAAGGCGAGACAACTGTGAAGACGCTTGCCTTCAACAAGTGGAACAAGGCGAACGAGATGACGGCGGACGGCGGCGTGACAGGCGGACTCGTGTGGAACGGCCCGATCACAGTCTCGCAGAACAATGGCGTCATGAACAGCCTCATCTTCACGGGCGAGCACACGAATGCCTGCGAAGTGGGTGGCAGTTGGACGGAGCCGGCGGGCGGCACCGCGTATGTCACAAAGAATGGTTCGGGTACGTGGATTTTCCGCCACCATACGGCACGCGCGATGAAGGGTGTCGTGGACGTGAAGGAAGGGATGCTCCAGTTCGAATCTCTCGCGGAAAAAGGAACGGTCTGTTCGCTCGGCCTTTCCACGCTGACGTGCCAGAACATTCTGGGTGATGCGTATGATGATGCATATCAGGTTCCCTACGCATTCGTTCTGGGCGGCGGCACGAAGGGTGAGGCGACGCTGGAATGCATCGGACGCGCCTCCGTAACAAACGTGGACGCGGCAACGGAGCGTCCTCTCGTCCTCGCGGGCGCGGGACGACTCAAGACGAGTGGCCTTTGGCCGTTCTCCTTGAAAGGCGTCTCCTCGATCGCTGCATCGCCCTGCACGATCACACTCGACGGCACGAACACGCTAAGCACGCTCTCCACAGTCACGAATGGCACCTCGATGCTTTCCGTCGTCAAAGAGGGAACAGGCACATGGACGCTACGGGACGTGCTAGACTTCTCGGGGGCACTCGCGGTAAAGGCGGGCACGCTCATCATCGAGGCTCCTGATACTCCGTATTCCTTTTTCCGGCTCTCAATCAACTACATCAATTCGAATTTTAATGGCAGCACCGATACGTGCATCGGCGGCAGCGAGTTTGCGCTCTACGACGCGGATGGCATCCGCCGCAACGTGGAACTTTCCGTGCCGGCCACCACCGTCGCGCCGGCGGTCATGCTTCTGCCCGGCGAGGCCTCCATCGACGAGCCGCTCTCGAAGATCTCCACGCCCAGCTGGTTCACGAGTCCCTCTCTGTGGCTCCACAATTTCTTCGACGAAGACGGCGGCAGTACCTTCCTCACCGCTGTTACCTCGGGCGCGCCGAGCTACGCGAATACTTCTTCATGGGTGACAGTGTCGATGCGGCTTACCGCGGATTCGCCCTCAATCACCTCGTACGATGTCATGTGCACAGGCGGCACCACGCGCCGCATCTGGGGATATGAGGTGCGCGGCAGCACGGATGGCGTCACGTGGGACCTTCTGGACGAAAAGGGAACGAACTACTGCAAGTTGGTGACGGGACAGGTCTGGTATTCGGATGGGTCCTCCACTGTGACAGGCGTACGCAACGGCTTCGAAATCGAGTCGGCACCCGCATACGAAGCAAACGCAGTGCAACTTGCAAGCGTCTCGGGCGTGAGCGTTGCTGCCACGGCGACGCTCAAGGCGAAAGGCACGGTGACGCTGCCCATGCTCACGCTTGACTGCGCGAACGGCAACGGCACGCTGGACGGGTTCGCCTTCGCGGATTCGGGCGTCATCAATCTAGTGAACTTCACGCCGGGCGCGGATGTCCACAACGTCCCGATCACATTTACGAACACGGACGAGGCAGAGTTCGCTAAGGTCAACAGCCGCAACTGGAGCGTGAGCGTAGACGGCATTGTCAGCCATTCGTTACGGGTGAACATAAGTGCCGACCATGCAACGATCTCCACCGTAGGCACATTGATCATGTTGCGATAAGACGGATGAAGGAAACAGGCGAGTGCCAATGTACAGGAGTAAGGAAGACGTCTGATTGCAGCTCTGTTTATTTCTCGCCGGTCAGGAGGTTGATTATTACGTGAGTTGCGGACATCCAAAACGACTGGAAGGGTAATTGCGAATGCGAGAAATGCCGCGCCCTGGATGAACAGGAAGGCTCTCCATCCGGCTCCCTCATTGATTTCATCAACGCCATTGCCGAAGGAGTGAAAAAAAGAATTTCCGAACATTCTTATCGAGACTCTGGCCTATCAATACACGCGAAAACCGCCAAAAAATCTGCGCCCTCGCCACAATGTCATTGTCCGCCTATGCAGTATCGAGTGCGATTTCTCTAAAACGATGAAAGACGATTCCGCACCTGCAAACCGTCAATTCCGAAACAGATCAAGGTCAAAGATATTCGAGGGAAATGTATCCGGCTCCCGTGATCGGTTTTTCAAGAGAGTAATGCACATTGGCATATACCCAGAGCGGCCTCTTCGTATCAAGCAGAGGCAGATCCGCACTCCAGCTGTCACCGAAATGCGGCAGTTTAAACTCGTTCGGATTGTCTTTTCGCAGGAAAAACCACGACTTTTCATCAGAAGGTAATTCAACGGGAGCCACAGGTGGAGGGTCCCAGGCTCTGGGACCGCGGACGGTGAGGCCACCGCCCCTCCATGTTCAGCCAACGCAAATGCAATTGTGGAGGGTCCCAGGCCCTGGGACCGCGGACGGTGGGCCACCGTCCCTCCATGTTCAGCCAACGCAAATGCAATTTCGGAGGGTCCCAGGCTCTGGGACTGCGGACGGTGAGGCCACCGTCCCTCCAGATTAAACAGTAAGAACCATGTTTTTTCTTCGCCATGCTCTCTGCCCTATGCCACTGCGCGCTCTGCGCAGACTTAGTCCATTCCATTCCACGTAAAAGACGCACCTTTTGCGAGGGTCTTTTCAACGGTCTTTGCTCCATAACGAAGCGCCAGAGGATTTCCATTCAATGAACGAATCTTTGCCGTGGTTAACTTGCTTTTTTTCCAGCTGATATCCACTTCAAATCCACCGCGTGCGCGGAGCCCACGCACTTCGCCTTCCGGCCATGCAGAGGGTAATGCGGGCAGCAAGGCAAGCTCATAGCTGCCATCCGCATTCTGGATCTGGCTTTGCAATAACATCTCGACGATGGCCGCCGTGGCTCCGAAGTTTCCGTCGATTTGGAACGGAGCATGGGCATCAAAAAGATTCGGATAGGTTTTGTCCTTCAGGAGAGTCTGAAGCAATTTATATGCATGGTCACCATCTGCCAAACGGGTCCACATGTTGATCTTCCATGCGAGTCCCCATCCGGTGCCTCCATCGCCACGCCCCTCGAGAGTTTTACGCGCCGCTGCAAACAGCTCCGGTGTGGCCTGGGTAATCATCGTGGAAGGATGCAACCCGTAGAGATGTGAGGTGTGTCGGTGATGCGGTTCGACCTCAGTGTAGTCTTCAATCCACTCCAGGACCCGTCCGGAATCGGGACTGATGCGAACGGGAGCCAATCGCGCCAATGCGCTCTCGCATTCCTTGCGGAAGTCAGGATCGATGTCGAGTATCCGCGTCGTCTTGATGCAGTTGGTCAATAGTTCGTGGATGATCATGAGATCCATCGTCGCTCCATAGGTGAACATAGAGCGGGATCCATCAGGGAGGATAAATCTGTTTTCCGGAGAGTACGAGGGATTGGTTACCAGCTTGCCTGCAACCGGCGAACCAGCGGGTGCCTCGACAAGATAGTCCAGCACGAATTCCGCGGCCCCCTTCATGATCGGCCATGCACGTTCTTTAAGAAACTGTCGGTCTCCGCTAAATTCATAGTGTTCCCAGGGATGGCGCGCGAGCCAGGCAGCACCCACCTGCCAAACACCCCACACTCCATCCGCCGGTGCGGCGAAGCCCCATGGATCAGTCAGATGATGAACCACCCAGCCATCCGCACCGTATTGAACCTTGGCCACATGGTTGCCCGGAGCACTCAGTTCGTCCAATAAATCGAAGAGGGGTAAATGGCATTCGGAGAGATTCGCGATCTCCGCCGGCCAGTAATTCATCTGCAGATTGATGTTGGAATGGAAATCCGCATTCCATGGAGGATTCATTTGCCAGGCCCAGATACCTTGTAGATTTGCCGGAAGCGTTCCGGGGCGAGAGGAGCTGATCAACAGATAGCGTCCAAACTGAAAATACAATGCAGCCAGACCGGGATCCTCTGCTCCGCTCTCCTTCAAGCGTTTCAAGCGCTCGTCCGTCGGTAATTTCACCTCCGCTTCGCCGCCATCGAGTTTGAGGCTCACCCGATTGAAGAGACTCTGGTAATCCTTCACATGGTCATTCCGCAGGGTGTCGTAGGGAATTTTCATCGCTGTGCTGATTTGTTTTAGGCACAGTGCTTCGGGATCAGGCATCTCCGGTGCATTGGGATCATAGCTTTGTCCGCTGATGTCGGCCTTAAGCAGCTCCCCTATCTTTTGGAGACCCGGATAGGATGTCGCTCCGGCAATATACAGGGTTGCGCTATCGGCATTTGAGATCGAAAGGATGCCATCCTTGTTGGAAACGGTTCCTCCCTCGCAAACCGCCGTCACCCGTGCGGCAAAGCGCAGGCCCTTGTTGACACCCTGCGCATTTTTCCGGTTAACCTGACCGACCAAAATGATGGCATGAGCATCGTCCGCTGCAGGCAAACACTGCGCATCTTTCGCGCGCTTGAGTGTAAGACGCAGATCCAGAGCCCCTGGCTGATCTGCCGTGAGGCGGACCACCATCACATCGGCCGGAGCCGAAGAGAACATTTCACGGCGATAGTGAACGCCGTCGTGAGAAAAGGCCACCGTTGCAAGGGCGGTATCCAGATCAAGCGTCCGGATATAATCCGTAGCTGACAAGAGCTTGGGGAATTCCATCCAGAGCTCGCCAAGCGATTGGTAGGGCTTCACCCCTTTTGGTTGCCCCATCATACTGGCAGCAGCCAGTTTTTCCGCTGCCTGATTCCTGCCTTCGAACATAAGCTTGCGAACTTCGGGCAATGCCTTGAGGGAGTCAGGATTGCTTGCATCCAGCGGATACCCATCCCACAGGCTGTCTTCGTTCAACTGAATCCGTTCATCCGTAATTCCGCCAAACACCATACCACCCAAACGGCCATTGCCGAGCGGGATGGCTTCCTCCCAGACACATGCCGGACGCTTGAACCAAACCAACTGTCTGGCAGAGGAAGGACTTGCTGTGGTTCCCTCGACATCAGCCCTATCTGCCCAATTCTGATCGATGGTGCTGCGTTTTAAAGCCGTCGAAATAAATTTCTTCCGTGGAGCAGTGGGTGTTTTACGCACCCCCTCCATTTCAACTTCACCATATTGTGCCCCCATAGCCGATCCACGCGTTTTTATCACCACAATGCGATAGATCTCATAATGCTCTTTCCCGTCCAGTTCAATCCATTCGCCCCACTTCCGCCGTCCGGGGTCCTTCGCCAGTCCCGCCGATCCCTGGTAGATCAACTGAAATCCTATGCCGCCAACATCTGAGGCCTTGGGATCATTAGAGCCCTCCACCACAATTTGAGCTGGATCCCGCACGGACATATCATTTCCAGTGGCAAAGCGCAGCCGTTCAGCCTTCGACGGTCCCGCCCCAAGTTTAATCACAAAGCCATTATTCTCTCCTTGACCGTAATCCGCTTTCAGAAAAACCTTCTTTGCAATGTCCCCATCAATCGCATTGGGAACTCGTTCCGCGTTGCTACCGGCATCGGCGCTCAAGGACTGATTGGCTCCTCCGGGAGCAATGTTCTGAACACCTGAAATCTGGTCCTCAGGGTAAAACAAACGCTCCCCTGCAAAGGCAGGCAAAAGAGTCATGCAAAATACACACAGCGGAAAAACAGGTGATGCAAAAAAACTTTTCATAATCATTCGATTTCCATTTAAGCGTTTTGTAATAATATCGATCCTTAGGGTCTGCGCAGAAATATTATACCGAAATCATAACTTCTTGTCGCATGCCGAATCATTTTTTTCGCAACCGGACTTTGATTTGAACGTTAGGCCCTTACTCGAAGGGCGAGATCCCGCAAACGTAGATGAAACCACTAATTAAATCGATATACAGCTGTTCGTTTATCGCCCTGACGTGAGAGCAAACCTTTTTCCACACCAGCTGCCAGATCACGACTGGCCGTCACGGACGAAATGGTTTTAAACAACTGCACATAATCCTTGCGGGAAAAGATATTTGTAGCGAAAAATTCAGTCGCAATGGAAAGACGTTGTTCAAGCGTAGGCGAAACCGCAACACTTTTCTCCCAGATATACTCAAGTGAAGCTCTGACCTGCTGTAGCATAAAGCAGACAAAGCCACCAATATCACCGCACTCCTGACCAATGCGGATCTGACGGTAATACTCATCACGCTGATCAAAAACCATTGACTCAACATCGAGAAATTCAAAGAGCGGATGAAGCTCCATAATCAGTCGTGTCTGCCACAAACGTGCAATTCTGCCATTCCCATCCATAAAGGGATGAAGATTCACAAAGTCAAAATGAAAACGTATTGATTTAAAAATCGCGGGTTCTGAACTTGTTCGTAAAGTCGAAAAAATTGTCTCCATAGCCTCGGGAATAATCTTCCATGAGGGCATCACACGTGTTTGATCCTCTGTGATATAAACTTCAACAGAGCTCTGGCGAAAACACCCGGCACCCAACATCAGCCCCCCTCCCATCATTAAGGCGTGGGATTTAAACAGAGATTCAATCGAACAGGAATCATAAACCGTCAGGTGCGCATAAGCATCCAAGGCATTCCTTATCTCCAACTGTTCCTTCCTGGACAGCCCAACCGGATTACCACGCATAATCGCCTCAACCTGCTCAACAGAACAAGTGCTGCCCTCAATACCTGTAGATCCCCATACAGAGCGAGCCCGGTTTCTATCCCGTAGTTTCAGCGTTGATCGAAACAGTTGAACTCCCTCCATCCTGCCGATTAAACGCTCAATATCAGCAAAAACAGCAAGCAGCTGCGAAGTAATCTTAAAATCTGACGGTTCCCAATTCATGGAGCGATAAAATCAAATGACGCTATTAAACGCAATGATAATATCAAATGATGCTAAAAGCAAAGTCACAGAGGTCCAATTGCAGGTCAAATCCTAATCCTTCTCTAAAACTTTTTGGATTAAGATCACAGGCACAATCCGGATTGCTTTTAAACTGGCGGATTTCAAGTCTCCCTCCAGACAGGATACCGCAACCTTGTAGCGTCCAGCTTTTGGAAATGAGATCCAGCCGATGGGGAACTCCTGATAGTTGTGTGATGAATTCTGCTGGTTGCGGATGCTCTCGCCACCCTCAACTGAAACACCCCATACCAGGCGTCCCTCACCAGCATACTCCAGGCTGACATTGAAATCACCGGGAGCCTGCACTTCAACTTCAAAAACAGCCTTACCATTTTCAGTCCATTCATGCGCATGAATGACCCCCTTCCACTCGCCGAACTTCTCCATCCAGCGTTTCTGGTCAAGTTTGATTCCCTTAACCTTAGCGAAGTCGCAGGTTATATATGTTCCAATATTCGGATCTATCCCGAAAGTCTGATCCGCCTTGGGAGCACCCTTTAAATCAACTTCAATCACAGAGACCGGAGAGTCCGGAGCACGGAACGGCAGGTCAAAGACAGTCCAGCTGCCCTCTTTGGAATATTTAACAGCCTGTGCTTCCTTTTTCGTCAACACCTTGGCGGCGGATATCTCTGTTTCAAGCCCAGGCAGGTAGAGCTTGCCGGATGCCGGCCACTCAAAGACCGAGAGAAACATCTTATTGCCTTTAACGGTCACATCACCCCACGGCAGGGCATGTCCCCATGGTGAAGCACCCGTTGCATAGACCACCTGAGGATAGCGCCGGATCCACTCTCCGGCTGCACGCAAAGTACGCTGACAGCGCTCCGGCACGGAACCATCGCTGCGCGGCCCGATATTCAGCATGTAGGTGCCGCCACGTCCGACACAGCCGATTAACCGTCCCAGGATCACCTTCGGGGTTTTCCAGTATTCATCATACCACGCATAGGCCCAGGA
>JAQIBS010000005.1 GCA_027858965.1 Kiritimatiellia bacterium | reverse complement strand
CCTCTTTGCGACAGGCCGCCGCCAGATCCTTCATCGGATCCTTTGCCCACGGCGTCGCATCGGTGATATTAAAGTCACATGCTTTTGAGTCATACATCGCAAAGCCGTCATGATGCTTGCTGGTAATAACGATATACTTCATGCCCGCATCTTTAGCCAGACGAGCAATGGCAGCACCATCAAATTTCACAGGATTAAACTTGCCAGCTAGCTCCTTATATTTTTCAACCGGAATTCCAGCCATACGCGGGTGCATGATCCACTCACCAATACCATAATACGTTTTGCCGTCCACCTTGTTACCCAGTAGCGAGTAAAGTCCCCAGTGAATGAACATGGCGTAGTTGCCCTCGTCAAAGAGCTGGCCGCGTTCGGCATTCTCCGCACGCAGCTTAACAACCCTGTCCCCCCACATCTTATCCATGCCCTGCTCAGCATTGGAGAACTGTGCAGCCAGGATAACACTCATGATTAAAGCACCTGAAAAACTCTTTATCATCATTACAAAATCTCCTTCTTGGTCATATTATAAATCACCCACGTTTTTAAACAACAGACAATTTGTGCAAAAGTCGGACAGATCGTGCAAAGTAATGCGCTCGCCGCGCATTACTCGATTCCGCTGCGAGGAAATCGCCTTATGGAAGGGCCGCTTATTAGCAGGCTTTGCCTGATGTTACTTCGTAGTGGCGAGATTAGCTTTTGCAACGATGATGAGAGTTGTCATCATATTTTCCTTTTCCAACAGAAGAAAATGTCCCGGTGACCAAATACAGGAGGGGCACCGTCCCTGGTGATCAATTCTTTATCTCATATATAAACTTCTTGCGGATTAACAATAACAGGGTATAAACTGCTTAAATGAAATTAAGAGATATCCCTGAAAAATATTTTGAATGGGCTGGTATCGGTATCGGCTTTGTCGGCCCTGTAATTATAACACTGCAGATCCGGGCGGAACTGGCCAGCACAACACCATCGACCCTTTCATTCGGCTACCTGTCCGGATATCTGGTTATCTTTTTTTTCTGGTTTCTGTACGGCCTCCGGTTCGGGCGCATCGCGGTCTGGTTCGGCAACGCACTGGGAATTATCCTTCAAACCATTTTAATAGGAATCGTTCTGTTCAGCTCATGAAACGAAAAAAATCCATTTTCTTTCTCCTAGCCTGGAACGACTACCGTATCTTCCAGGGTATCAGCCGCTACGTACATGAGGCAAAGTGGCATATGGACACCCGGCACTTCTTTCTCAAGATGCTGCCGAAGGGGCAGTTTGCCGACGGCATGATTACCATGTACCACCACGACCCGACTGTACGGCGTTACATCCGCGAAAGAGCCAAATCCATACCTACCGTAATTCTGGGCACACAGAACCCGGGCCTGCACGATGTACCCATGGTCAAGCCGGATAACCACGCAGCCGGCACTCTGGCCGCCGAACATCTCTACAACCGCTTCCATAAAAACTACGGCTGGTTTGCAAGTGACCTATGTCCATCAGGGAAAGAGAGAAAAGAGGCCTTTGAGAAACAGGTTAAGGAATTTGGATTCTCATGCATCGACCTATCTTGCGGGAGATCTAAGCTAAATGAAAAAACAGTGATAGGCAAGCTCAGAAAGGCGCCCAAACCTCTGGGTGTTATGACTCGCGACGACCATGATGCCGCTGTATTGATCGATCTCTGCGAACAGGCGGGATTTAAAACACCGGGAGATGTTGCAGTTATCGGGGTTGGCGACATCGAATCACTCTGCGCATTTTCACCGATTCCTGTATCAAGTATCAGCCTGAACATGGATGAGCTTGGTTACCGCTCAGCAGCGGTACTGGACAAAATAATGAGCGGAAGAAAAGCACCGCTTCAAACTGTAATCCAGCCGGGGGCGGTTAAAGAACGGATCTCAACGGCAGGTCTGGCAATTACCAGGCCAAGCCTTAAAGAGGCTGTCAGCTTTATTGATACAGAATTCCATAAACTGCTGACTACAGATGATATCGCAGCCGCCGCCGGAGTCTCCCGCCGACAGCTCTACACGATATTCCAGAGTGAGATGCGCTGCTCCCCCACCGACTATCTTCTAGGTGTGCGCCTGAAGCATGCCAGAAACATGATATCCGATAACCATTTAAATCTTTATGAGATCGCGGAAGCCACAGGCTTTAACACAGCCCGCACTCTCAACCGTGCGTTTCACCAGCAATTCGGTGTTTCTCCCTCTCAATGGCAAAAAACCAGAAACGATACAACATAAACATCGCCTAAAAAGCCTTATACTTATCTTAATTGCGCTGTAGGGAAACAGCTCTTTTAAATTTTCAATATATTCCGGCGTTGATTGATTAAATCAGTAAATATTTTCCGGGGTGATGAGGAAAGAAAACTGATATTAATAACCCCATACCACCTATGAATGGTTTTTTACCGGCATAACAGTAATATTGACCCGTTGCAACTACCTCCACGCAATCGTGCCTTCGCGTTTTTCAAGATCAACTGCCACGCTGGCATGCTCAAATTCACGTTGAAACTTCCATCCATCCGGATCTGTACGGATATACTCACCCTTCGGTTTTCCAAGCGGTTTATTAAACTCAGGATATCCGCAAAGCGGCCCGGTATGCAATGTCCACCCCCACCCGTATTGAAAATATGAGTACTCCTGCGCTCCAATCAGGAAAACGGCAAGATAATATGAGATGCGTTCTCTTGATATTTTTTTAAGCAGCTCATGTTTTGAGCTCTTATCCTCCTTCTGTCTACTGGTATATGCGTCATCATGTTCAACCCCAATCCGCCAGACACAGATCTTCTTTGCATCAGAAATCTTTTTCATCAGCGCCCAATCTTTAACTATATTCTCTTTTGTGAGCAACTTGGCACTGTAGTGCTCAAACATGAAACCATCGCCGACCTCAAACAGCTCCGGAATATGAGCGGCGTTGTTCAGCAGCAGGATCTTATCCGAGCCAATAGCCTCTTTCGCCATGCGCATCATCTCAACCTGCGCCTTCTTAACCTCCTGTTTCTTCTTTGGTCGCAGCCAGACAAACCCATGCATCTGATCAACAAAGAGGCCGTCGCCTCCGGCATCCTTCACAAACAATCCGACCGTCTCCGCCCACCAATCTCTCAGCTCAGGATTAAGAACATCAAAATAATGAGTATGATCGCCTTCACGAAAAGACAGCTTTCCGGTTTTCGAATTGGTAATAAGAAACGACTTAAACCGGACATTTTCAGGATCGTTAATTCGCTTATGATGAAACCCCTTCGCACAGGATACAAAAGGATAGGCATAAGCAGAGTTGAAATACACCAGACTTTTGACACCCGGGTTCACCGCTTTGAACTGCTTAATCTCCTCCTTTGCACCGAGATCAGCCGCCCCTAGAGTGCTGATGCCATGCTGCTTCTCGATACAGATGAATCGTGATGTAGATGCAACCTCATCAACCTCCTGCTTCGTCAGCAACATGGTGTCAGCAAACATCTGATAAACCGGCACGGTATCCCATGAAAACTCAGGGAAGCATGCAGGGAATCCCTCAGCGCATATCTCATTTTCTGAGTTTCCAAATTCATTTTTCTGTTCGAGTGTGCAACCGCAGAAAAACACCCCCATTAATAATCCAAATATTTTAAACTTCATTTACTCTCCCTAAACTATTTCATAATCTTCAGCGAAAGCTTCTGAGCCTGTCCCCACTTGCGGCCAGTAATCTTTACCTTCCAGAGATTGTCACCAAGATTCTCAACGGCAACTACCTTGCAGTTTTCCGAACCAGCGACCGCCAGAGCTTTTTTGCTATGGAACGTGAGGCTTCCCTCCTGAGCTCCGGCATCGCTGAGTTCAACCACAAGAGAGGAGGGCAAAACACGCAGGTTGTCGATATCCGTGGCACCTATGGATAAATGCAGGTCAGAACCGACCAGCATTGGACGGTCATCCGTCAGCGGCGTGAAGCGCAGCAGGGCCGAGGAGTATTGCGGTAGTGCCACCGTTGTATAGCTATCCGTCGCATATCCGACCACCTTATTCTTCCAGAAGTCAAAAACCGCACACTTGACTCCGGAAGGAAGACCGGCATCATTGAAATCAAGTTTGAGGGCTCTCTCGCCTTCGATGGAATTGTACAGATTGTAGACCGCAAAGTCGCCATATGGACGTTGCGCTGAAAAGCCGAAGATGCTGTTGTCTCCGCTCTGCCCAAGTGTCAACAAGCGGGCCGGCTCCCGGCTGCCCGGACGCATGATCTCATAGTTGCGCCAGAACTCCTTGCAATCCGGCGCGTTAATCGGTTCGCTGACCATGGCGGTGCCACCAACCAACGCTACGGTTGCCAGCCAGGTTTTCCACATGCCATCGCCTTGACGGACAGGCCCAAGCTTTCGGCTGGGAAGTTTCTCGGCAATGTAGGCCACATCAGCATCATTCTGCCACCAGACGTTATCATAGATCTGAAAGCGTAGCACCGAATCCAGACACTTATTGAAGTGCGCAGGATGGGAGTCGGGACCAACGCGCGCAGCATCAATAAAACCAATCACACCGCGTGTCGGCTGACCAAGACAGGAGAGAATATACATCTCATCACCGGCTGCCTCACGATAGAGGGTGTAGAGTTCACGGAAGATCTGCAGGCGGGTTTTGGTCGGATCAACAAATCGGTTGCCAATGCCATTGAAGTCGATCTTGATGTAACCGTATCCCCGCTCCTTTGCATCACGGATGGTATTAAAGAGAAATTTCTTCGACTCCGGATGGCTCGGGTTGATCCAGTTAGCTCCATCCGGATGAAAGGAGTTTGGATTCATGAAGTTTTCAATCCCCTTGGCATTCTTCTGGATGGCCTCAGGATTGGCCTTACCCCAGGGATGCGCGGGGTTGATCATCAGCGGGGCAAACCAGACCCCAGGTATGCAACCAGCCGCACGGATACGCTTGGCTATAGCAGCCATGCCCTCAGGGAATTTCTTATTGCCGCTCCAATCACCATCCATCTTCTGGTAGCCGTCGTCAATCTGGATAATCCCCCTGCCGAAGGTGTCGGCATTGGCCTCAATAGTTTTGGTCACATCCAGCACATGCGCGGCATCGATCTTCGTGGTGCGGTCGTACCAGCTGCACCAGCCATAGACCGCCCCCTTGTTTCGACGCACCCCGTGGGTGGTCGCCACCCAGCGTGTCCAGATATCCGTAGCGGTGAAGGTTGGTTCAAAGCAGAATATCATCTCTTCACTGCGACGACTCTCACCGGCTCGCACCAGCACATCATCCATCTGCACCCAGGCCTTGAGCCCCTGATTACGGACCTCAACAATCGTGTAGGCCTCAGCAGGCCCCACCGGACCGACAAGCAGGGTGACACCGCCGCTGTGACGAATCAGGGCAACCTCTTTCATGCTCTGATTCATCTCGCTCAGGGGCTGCGCATCTGTATCCTCCATCAGCGGAGTTACCAACCACTCTGCGGCATTGGCAACCGAAAACTTTCCACCGCCCTTACTGGCATCCAGCAGATCAAAACTGCGCAGTTTCACATCCTTATCGCTGAGATTGTGAAACACCCCCCTGGAGGGTGAATGCCCGTAGGTTCTTCAAACGTTTCAACTTCAATGTATACTGAAAGGGCGAATCATCCCTGCCGAAAACAGCCTTCGTAAGAACCGCATCACCGAAAGGTGTTGCGCAGGTTGTTTCGGAGGGAGCAGTTAACACCTTGTATCCCTTTGTCCCGACACGATGATTCTTCCCGTCCACCTCATAGACAGCCGAAGATGAACCTTCAAAGGATTTAATTCCCTCACTCTTCACCACAATGCGCGAGGAATCCTCTGAAAATCGCACCCAGCCATCCGCTGCATTACAAAGATTAACCCCCAGTGCAACCGCACCGGCCAAACAGGCTCTCAATATCCCTTTTTTCATCATATCTCCAATATCAATAAATGAGAATCACCGTTCCAGGAAACGCTTTGATTTTGAGGATCAGAGCTTTGTTAACCGCATCCCATACGAGCGTGCCGCCATCGTGACCGGTTACATTGACCGTGGGACTGTTAGCTGAGGGATCGAAGGTACCGCCGTTGGAAGCAGTAGAGAAGTCCATCAGCGTAATGGTCGTTCCAAGCAACCTATTATAGTCAGAGATGTCAATGTTGTAGGTTGATAAAGCCCAAGTGCCGCTGTTGCCGAACATCAGCCAGCCTGGTGTCAGTGTGGTGAAGCCCGTTGCACTCAACTTAAAATCAAAGGTATTATTACCCTTGTGCTCCCAGCGGCTCACCGTGTTAATCGCGCCGTCTTCAAAGCTCACCGTGGCGTTGGCCAGATCAAAATAGTCGTTCACATCGCTGGTCAACGAGCATCCTGAGGCCACGTTAATGGTGGCACCGTTGCAACGAAGGACCCAGCTCGAATGCAGAGTCGAATTTCCGGTGAGTTCAATCGTGAGGTTTGCTGGAATACTTATGCTCTGATCCCATTCCACTGTATCCCCGTTTGAGATATGAACAATATTTCCAGTAGCAGGAACCACATCGCCTGCCCAGTTTACGGCATTCGTCCATAGTCCATCGCCTGCGCCACCATCCCAAACAGCATCAACAACATTCAACTGAATGGCCTCCGTACTATCATTCCACGTAATGGTTGTATTAGGGTAAGACTCATTGTTAAGGATATTCAGTCCGCCAGCACCCTGAAATTTTGCATTGTCCATACTTGCATAATCATTACCAAAATCAGCCAAAGTAATTATTCCCGGGCCACCGGTGTAATTATCCATATCAACATTGTAGGTCGCATTAGATATATTGCCGATCAGAGACCCCTTTCCAATGAGGAAAGAGCTAGGGGTTAAAGCAGAAAAGCCAGATGCACTCAGATTGAAGGTGAAGGTATTATAATCCTTCTGCTCCCAGTTGCTCATCGTCGCAACAGCTCCGTCGTCAAAGGTGATGTCTGCATCATCAAGATCCCAGAAGCCAGTGCCAGTCAGACCTGAACCAGAAGCCACATGCAGGGTGGCTCCATTCAGCCGGATCACGCTGTCCAGCCTGGTCAAGGTTGAGTTACCAGAAAGATTCAGAGTAAAATTGCCCGGCATATTTTGAACGACTGATGTCACCGTATCTCCATTAGAAATATTAGCGGTATCACCATTGCCCGGAGTAGATGTATTCCCATCCCAGTTCATGGCGTTCGTCCACAACCCGTCTCCTGCATCACCGTCCCAGGTTCTCGTCGCTGCCTGCGAAACCGAGGCCATCGCAGCCATAACCGATATCATCCCTATCCACCTCATCTTGTTCATAACATACCTCGTTTATCAGCTTAAAAAAATTACATTGATATTATCCCACACAAACTCAAAAACAACAACGGACAATTCGTGCAATAAGCGGTCAAATCGTGCAAAGCAAACCGGCTTGCTGTTTGATCAATCCTCCGCCAGAGAATGTCATATCGGTTGAGTTGGAGATTGTTTCTCCATTGATACTGAGCACCCCATCGACAGTATATGTGATATTGTTGGTAATCGCCATAACTCCACCACTACCGATTTCCAGCGTGCCGTCCTCAACCGTGGTGCTACCCGAGTAGGTGTTGGTTCCTGAAAGAATCCACCGGCCAGTTCCTCTCTTAATCAGAGAGAGCGTATTAGCACCGTTGTCCTTCAGCTCTCCCTGAATTTCGTTGGCACCGGTGTTACTGCCTCCGATAAACAGAGTTTTGGAGAGGGTTATTGCATTGGTTACCGCTCCCGTAAGAACAAGAATGCCGCTTCCATCGCTGTCCAGGTTGACATTGTTGTTACCCTCCATAAGGAGTGTACGGTCGGTATAGGAATCCGTGGAACCCGTATGACGGATCTTTATGTAAACACGAAACTATAAAAATCGGCAACGGGACTCGCAATAAAGGTTACTTAGCACCCGTTTATCGCCTCTTCTGCGACTCCGGAGTGTGAATCAGGCCGAGAAAGCGTGGCTCCACCAGCTCTGAATCCCACTCCCGACGCAGTTTCTCCAGCTGCTACACCTTTTCCTGATGCGCCGCGGCAATATCAGAGCTCTCACTGATATCTAGAAGAAGCACGGGTGAGTTGGGAAAACGGGAAAATGCGGGAAAACAGTTGAATAGTAGCGACTTAGGCGGGATAGGTCAACAATCGATATGTGAGAAAAAACGGGACTGAATATATATAAATATCAATTAGTTGGGAAAATATCTAAAGGTTTGCATTGATGTTGCATGGATTGTGCATAGGTTCTGAAAAGACTGTGCATCGTGGGAGAATACCAGATCCAACAAGACGGATTTGACGTAGACGCCGTAGGTTGGACCAGCCACTATCACGACCGGATTGAAAACGACACAGGAAGTCCAGGAGGGATGCAGGATCAGCCGGACACTGAGTGCCATGGTTCCAGTACTGAAGGACTCCAGCACGCTGTAGAGGGGATAAAGAGCGGATGATTTGACGTGCTTTGTGCCATGCCTTTGCGCGCTGATCACGACGGTACTGGGTTGCTGATTTGGCTCGGTGGTCCTGTGCCTTGATACGCTCTATAGGTGTGTTGAATCTTACCAGCTCGGGGAATAGAGCATACTGGTCTTTATCCTTATCAACAGAACGTTGAGCAATAGACATTCGCCTGGGTGTGATCTCTTTTGTCTGATGCTTTATATATCTCTTGAAACGTAAGCTCATGATTTCAGAAATACTATCCAATGCGTCTTTGCTGTCTTACCACAGCGGTTGCCGAATAACGGCTTTTCGGATGTTAATTTAAGGATCTGCGAGACAGGGATATCAGTCTCATTCCATTTGAATACCAGGATACCTTCAGGCTTGAGAACTCTGAAACATTCCTTGAATCCCTTTGTAAGCAGTTCTTTCCAATCGCTTTTCAGAGTACCATATTTTTTGGCCATCCAACTGGATCCACCGTTGCGGGTAAGATGTGGAGGGTCAAAAACAACTAACCGGAAGCTATTTGATTCAAATGGCAGAGAGGTGAAGCATGCTACCATATCAGGGTTGATAACGATGCTGCGACGGCCCTGCCTGGAATCGGCATACAGCTCTTCACACCGGTTGTCAAGAAACGTAGCCCGGGTGTCATGCTTGTCAAACCAGAACATACGGCCTCCACAGCAAGCATCGAGAACAGGAGGTATTGATCCGCATGTCATGAAAGGGCCTCCTGTGGGGCCGGTGTGGCTGGTTTAATGGGGAGGTCATCACGGTAGTGGAGACCACTAACAGTGTGAAAGTAGGTGCGTGTGATGGTGAATCCAAGTGGCTGGCCATGTTTGGATCCACGCCAACCATTCTTCCAGAGCAGGCGGCGACGGTGGGTGTCGAGCATTTTGAATACTGTGTGTAGCATTTCGTCTGAGATGTCCTTCCAGGTGTCTGGCCAATGGGCTTGATGCAGGATCCCTTTGACATAATCCCATGCATGGGGCTCTTTGGCGATCTGGCCGATCTGAGTGAGGCCGGTGCCTATCAGATGCAGGAAGCGCCGCTCTGATGTTGTGCACCAGTAGAGCTTCTCCTGGTCGTTCTCTGTGCAGAAGGCTGTCGCTGCCATGAGCAGATCATACTCTTTGCATTTAGATACGAGTGTCAGGCTGGTCTTACCTGTGGCATCCTCTATCAACTTATAGCGGAATGCGTCAATCTCTGCTTTGCTGGCATCGGCCGGCAAGGCTTCCTGGACTGCTTCTTTGAATAGCGACCAGAATTTATACTGCTGTGCTTTTGATAGTTTCATATTACATAACCTTTCTTAGTTCCTGTTTCTTGGGTGCCCATCCCGGGCAGGGTATTTCCTTTTCTTCTACTGATATAAAATCAAACTCCTTAGCGCATGACTCCCCACCGCCCAAAAGAGCAAAGAAAAGCTTCTTGTGACGGCAGGTGCAGCATTGCTGATTTGCCGGATTGAATACGCAGGATTGCTCATGTTTAGCCATCTTTGCATCAGAGGTTAAAAACGTGCTGCAGTAGTTACAACGATAACCTGCTATCATTTGGATGCCTCTTTCTTCTGGAGATCGTCAAGGGGCCAGAATGATGTGATGTCTGTTATGATCGGCTTGTGATCCTGCTGATGGTTGTCGCGGATCTCAGCAATGACATAGGACTTGCCACGCTGTGACTTCATGGACTGGATCAGGAGCTCGCGTGCTTCGAGCCATTTAGTGGTTTTGATGTGGTAGTGTAGTAATTTGCGGGCTTTGGTCTGATTGATGCAACCGGCAGAATCTACGCGAAAGGCATCGTCTATCATCGCTTTAACTATCTCCACTATGCCGGGGTCTTTTATCTCAGTAGTTGCCGGCTCGACATAATCATACATCATATCGCGGGCTTTGATTGCAAGATCGTCAAGAGTTGTGTAGTAGCGGACTTTGATCTTTACCCGCCAATGGCCATCAACGCTGGTGAATGTCATGTTGCCTTTTTTAGCCACGCTTATGCCCTCTTCCCCGCGGGCCTTGAGCATCATCTTGATATCATCGACATCGGCTGCTGCATAGCGCTCTGAGAACTCAGCGAGCTTAAGGCGGCGGTTGACGATGTTACCTACACCTCGTTCCTGAGCGCGGTCATATTTTGTTATATGGCGCTTGTGCACTTTATCGCCCATGCTGTCGGTCCAGTATTCTTTTCCGGTTTGCTTTGCCATGATTATTGATCTCCTTTGTTGTTACGTGATAGTTGCTGGAGGATCACCCATGCTTCCACGAAGTGGTCCCAAGACGGTTTGTTTCCCTGTTTTTTTGCCATGGTAGCGGAGGCCTTAAAGACCTTGAGCATTACGCCGAAGCCGTTGCTCTCGTTGATGTCCTTTATTACCTTGGAGGCGTCCGGTGTGGGTGCCCCTTTAAAACCGAAATTAGCGGCGGCTTTGCGGATATCCGAGCGGGGTGTGTGGTCCGGCAGTCTGGCATGAATTACACCACGCATAACGAGCTGTTTATAGACCTTGGCGCTGGCTCCTTTTGTGAGTTTTTCGGTCAGGACATTGGTGCCGATCAGGACCACTCCACAGCGGGTCACATCGTAGACTTCGCGGATGTACTCGAAGATGGAAACGGCGGTCTTATCGGTTCCGAGAAATAGCTGATGCGCCTCATCAAAGATGATCAGAGTGCGGTCATCAATGTGGTTGATGATGGTGTTCCGCATGGTGTTATAATTGCGATTGTTTGAAAGAAAACAGGCTTTTGCAAATGCCTCATAAAATATGGACTTGTTAGGAGCTGCCGGCACCCGAACATAAACGATGCGCTTGTCTGGATTAATGGCGATGTAATGCTCAATAGCCGAGGTTTTACCGATCTGGCTATTGCCGTCTATTGTGGAGATCTCCTGTCCGATGAGGGCATTGTCCAGCACGTCTCTGACGGTTGTCCAGGTACTGGTCTCGATGTAGTCGACAGCGGCCAGTTTTGCGCGCTGCTCTGTGATTATTTTGACACGGTTGATTGCCTTGATAACGCTGTCATAACTGGCCTCGTAGGTGCCCTGAAAAACCCTGTAGAGGGTTGTCCATGATGAGCGCTTGATCTCGGCAGTTGCCCTCTGCTGATCCCACTCCAGAGAGCGGCAGTGATTAAAGTACCAGGTTATTGAATCGTATCCATCCTGATTGATGATGCCTGCTGCCAAAATGCGGTCAAGTCCCTGCTTGACAGTCTCTGCTGTAATGTTGATCTGAGCCATAATTTTTTTACCTTTGTTTATTGTTTATTTTCAATACTATAAAATGAGTCATGACGCCTATCTGGCGTTAGATTTCAAAAAAAGTTTTGGCATCTTTCAATGCCTGTTCTTGTATCCATCCAACTTTATTGGTTGCGCAAACGTCCTCTAGCGCATCAACAATGCGCCCAGGGACATCCTTGCTTTTCAACTCTTTCGCCAGCAGTGAGTCAGCGGAATTGATACATGACTGGATGTCATACCCTCCGTCATCGTTCATATCCATCATTTTATCAATCAGCTTTTGTAACACTTTTACAGATGTCATGTTTCAATTCCTTAATTTCAAATCTAACAATACAATCGAGCGTATCTACGAACGCTCATTTATGGCGTTAGTGTGTTGAAATCTCTTTGAAAATTCTGTTTGCTGTGAGGTATTCGCCTTTGCCCGGGGCGTAACGGCGGCAGGCGCGGTGGCTGGTCTTGACCTGCTTGCAGCCGATGATGCTGTTGGCGCACTCGGTGATCCCGCAATAGTGCCAGAGTTTGGCATTGTCGTTACGGATGGTGACAAGGTGTTTGCAGTGGCCGCAGACTGCGATCGGCGGTGGGGTGTACGGGCGCATGGTGCCAAGATTGAACAGTGTGGTCTGAGTCTGCATAACTTTACCTTTCCTGTTGTATTAGTTTCTGATATTCCTTGAAAAGTCTTTCGCTGTACGTCCAGCCCCTGCTCCTGAATCTGGATATCACAATCATGCGATCGCTTTCTAATGCCATTTCTATGAAGCGTTTCTGATATGGCTGAAAACATGATGGTTTTACAAGGTCCCAAAGCTCCTTAGTTCGGTCAGAGTTGAACTGGTCAATCTCATACATAAGTTTGTTGTTATTCATAACCTTACCATTCCTCCTCGACCGGCTGCTCTTCGTAGAGGTCGTTGATTGTTGCGGTTGTTTCCACGTTGGGTAAGGGTGGCTGCTTGCGGCCGCTGATAACATCTTCGTTGTGTATCACACGCTGTATGCGCTTCTCTGCTTCTTTCTGCGATCTGGCGTGTAGCGGCATCAGCTTTCTGGCACGATCGGCATTCTGCTTGCCAGCTGCTTCAAGGACGGCCTTACGGTCATAGATCGGTGCACGGTTATAACCAGGGGCAACGCCAATAGTTTTACCACTCTCCATATCTACTATCACTCCGTCCTGATGATAAGGTGTGATGTAGAACATGTATTTACGCTTCGGTATGAGCGCTTGCTGAAATCCGGTTCTAGTTTTGCATGTAGCATAGAAAACCTGATCCTGATCACCCCAGTAGAATTTTTCATTGAAAGAGAATATGCCGTCTTTATGAACTGTGATGACTCGGGCGTCGCCTCCCTTTTTAATCAGCCGGTCGTCAAGCAGTTGCGGCAGCTCAATAATAGGAATGCGCACGAAGTTTGCACTGTTGGCTTTGTATACTTCGCGCCGCGTCATTCGCTGAACACACCGATGCTCTGGACACGCCTGGAGAAATGCGGCTATGGCCTTCCGTTGGTCGGTATTCATGGATAATAGTTCATCCATCATTCGCCACTTGTCCTGCTCATTGAAGCGCCACATCTGCACCATGTTGTCCTGCCACCCCTCAAGCGAGTGATTGCGATTGTCAGCAACGTTATCAAACAGCTTTTCGCTGATCTCACAGAACTGATCAAATGACAACAGGTCTAGCTCGATCATCTTGCGTTCGCTCTCCGTGAGCGATTCCATCGCCTCAAGAAGATGCTCTTCATATTTCACGAGGGCGATGTTGCTCTCCGGGCTATGGGCCGCATCCTGCCCGACCTGACCAGGAAGCATGCCACGGGCGTTATGCATGATTTTATGGAAAAGCTCTACATATGGTTTAAACCGGAAGTTACCACCTCCATCGCCTTTCGGAAGTCCGGCATGGACAGCCTCATTCATGATGCCGGAGTCCTCATATTTTATGAGATCACCGTAAACAGGTATGCTTTTTATACGCTTTCGCAGGGGTTCCCGAATCGCCGTTGTGCCGTGCTCCACGATTGAACGCACTCCGAGCTGATGAAAGCCCTTGTTAATAAGAGCATCGGAATTCAGATAGCGGTACTCACGCTCTTTAAGTGAATTGCGCCGGCCGGTTGATGCGTCGGGATAGCGCGCTCTCGTGATCTGTGCAAAGCAGTGGCCCGAGGCTATATCCGTCATAACATACATAAGAGGAATAACGACATTGCCGAACCCAGCCACGGTGCAGTTAAGGTCGGTCTTAACATCGTCACTCTCCCAAACGCTGCCAACCGGCAATCCGTGCCTGGTCTTGAGAACCGGGACAAGAAACTCATGACCCGCCTTTGTTCCGATTCGACTTGCTTTTATATGGAATAGATAGTCAGGGTTCTTTTTCGCATCCCGCTGCAGGTTAGGATATGCCGCGCATTTGGGGGTATATCCCTCGGGACATACTGGAGGGACGGCCTGCCCCGGTCTCTCTTTCTTCCACCAAGCCTGCCATGCACCGACACCGTGGGGCAGGCTTTGACCATCCCAGAAGTCCGCCATCATGCAGTCATACCCGCCCTTGTTGCTACGATTATGCTTGCAGGCATAATACATATAGCAATCAATCCATGAGTTGATCTTCGTCAACTTCTTCAATTTACGCTTATCAACCAGCCCCGCCATCCGATCATTCTTCCATAAATAGTATTTTCGCCTAAGAGTTCCGACGCTTGTTTTTGTCGGATTCTCAGCTGCCACCCGCTTGATGGCAGCCATCAGCCTGGGAGCTACTGCCAGATCCTCGCAAACAGCGTTATACCAGCCAGCCAGCAGTCTATCCTCTGTATCATCTACCACGGCAAGCGCTTCATAGTTTTTAAGATCAAGGGCGTTGTTCATTTTTATTTCTCCGTTTCCTTCAGCGCATCCTTAAGGGCTGATGTCAAAGCGCTGAGCTTTGTGAGATTCGTCTTAATGCTGTTTGCAGGCAGCAGTAGATGATATTCATCCTTCACATACCCGTTCAGCTTATCTATCCCAGTTTTGAAAACTTCAACGGCATCATCAATACTCTGCTTATACTGTTCTTCCTTAGTCAGCTTTTTGGTATCTTTCCCGCTCTTGTGGTCGCCGCCCCTGGGCTTGGGATCCGCGAGGCCGAAGTCGAAGGTGAGCTGGCGGGCGGATTTGCCCTCGACCATCTCCCAGACCTGCATCTGGATCTTCTTGACCTTTGCCTCGCTGATGCGGCAGCCCTCCGGCAGGTGGATATCAATGGAGCCGTCAGATGCCGGCAGGGCATAGCTGAGCGGGAGCTTTGCAGGGATTTTGAACATGTCCTGCAAGCCCTGTGCAAGGGTCTTGTAACGCATGGCTGTCTTGTAGTTGATCTCGGGGCAGTTCTCATCCATCCAGCCCATGAGACCAGCCCCTTTCCCTGTCCAGCTGTGACGTGCCTTAGGACTGTTCTCACGCGTGAGAACAGTGTCGATCTCAATCAGCATTGCGCCGAACCGGATGATCTCCAATGTGCCGCCGATGGCTCTTTTGTACTGGCTCATAACGGCATCAGCTGTGTAGTCAACCAGCACAGCCGGCCTCAGGGCAGGCAGGGTTTCGACCGGTGACAGCACTTCGACGTCTGTAACCTCCTCAGCTTCGAGGCGGAACTTGAGCCGATTCCAGTCCCCCGCCATCTTGCGGATATCATCATACTTTTTGTATGTGCTCCAGCCGGTGGCATATTTCCCTGCTGTCTCAACTTTAATGCGCATCTCTCCGGGCAATCCACTGCCTATTGCAAACCGGAAATTATGACCGTCTGCATCGTTGAAGTCCGGCTCATGCCTAAGCACTGTCCTTATATACTCATCATCCTTGTCCAGGATACTCTCGATCATATCCTGTTCCCAGAGCTGCTGGAACATTATGTGTATATCCGAGTTGGTATTCTGCGGTTTGCCCAGCCCCATGGATTTACCATCTTTATCAGCGGCAAAGAAGTTACGTGTTTTAGGATCCTCGCTGATAAAGATCCTGCCCATATGACATTCCCAAAGCGTGCTTACTAAATTCATATTGATTAGTATCCTCTCTCTATTCTGTTTGCCAGATCGAGAATCGCCTGGCGGGTTATAACGTAAGATGGCCGGACGGTTCTGCCGCCTTTATGCTTTCGGCTGCAGTTGGTGTCGTGGCCTACCAGCCAACCTTCTTCAATCCACTCACGGACTGTGTCAGTTGACTTTCCGAATATCCCGGCTGTTTCAACCGTTCCGAACATCTGCTGGTTCTGGCAGTTCTGTTCGATCATAGCCGCGTATTCGGTGCGCTGATCGGCGAACATATCTATCTGCTGGTGTTTCGGCATTGGTGCTCCTTTCCTGTTACTGAATGAATGGGTCGGTGCCGTTGCACGTACAGCTGTGTCCGTCCATCGGCTCTCCGCACCAGGGGCAGGGC
>JAQIBS010000249.1 GCA_027858965.1 Kiritimatiellia bacterium | reverse complement strand
TTCTGTCCCATATTTTTCGTTCAGTTCTCTAAGTGTTTTTGGATACTCTTCCATAGTATGGATACTACATATTGTGGCAGCTGGAGTCAAGGGCATACCCCATTGTGCGCAACATAACGGCAGATGCGCGCCATTATTGTGGCTCAATCCACTGTTTGTCATAACCGATGGTTTTTGCTATATTGTATACAAATTTAATTAATTGGAGATTGTGCTGAATGTGCGGTAAAAATGATCCTGGGGGGGAGATGCGCAAGAAGATTGCATCGATTGATCCATTGGAGTTGTCTCATAAGCATCCTGAATGGAGTGCCTCTGTGCCGATAACCCCTGTGCAGAAGAAAGTTGTGATTGCTCTTTCGATTGTACTGATTGGCGCTTTGGTGCTTGCACCGCTGAAAACAGGTCAGTTTTTGATAGCTTTCTGTACTATCTTTTATATGATACTCACTCTCTATAAGTTTGTCGTCATCCGCTCTTCCATCTCACCGCATGCATCCATAAATTACAGCGTTGAAGAAATTGCAGCCGAGGAACCGCGTGAGTGGCCAATGTACACCGTGCTGATTCCGATGTATAAAGAACCTGAGGTCTTAAAGCAGATGGTCAAGGCCATGACGGATATGGATTATCCTGCGGATAAGAAGGATATTCAGTTTCTGCTGGAAGTGGATGATGACCAGACGATGGATGCCGCTAAAGCTATAGATATGCCGCAGGGTTTTCGAATAATCGAGATTCCTGAGTCTTTTCCGCGGACCAAGCCGAAGGCCTGTAATATTGGACTCTATCTGGCCAAAGGTAAATATCTGGTAATCTATGATGCAGAGGATATGCCGGAGAGTGATCAGCTCAAAAAAGCGGTCATGGCCTTTGAAAAGTCGGATGAGAAGGTTGCCTGCATTCAGTCGCGTTTGAACTATTACAATCCCTATCAGAATATTCTGACCCGCTGGTTCACGGCCGAGTACTCCACATGGTTCGATCTGCAGCTCCCAGGTCTGGCCGCTCTCAATGCGGTCATTCCGCTGGGTGGCACTTCCAATCACTTTAAGACCGGTATTTTGCAGGATCTGATGGGCTGGGATGCTTATAATGTGACTGAAGATTGCGATCTTGGAGTACGGCTGGTGCGTGCCGGATATGCTACGCAGATGCTAACAACCACAACCTGGGAAGAGGCCTGCAGCCATCTTCCATCCTGGATTAAACAGCGCACCCGTTGGCAGAAGGGCTATATCCAGACCTGGTTTGTGCATATGCGTCATCCCATTCTGCTGTTGAAGGAGATTGGTCTGGTTAACTACATGCACTATCATCTGTTGATCGGCGGGGTTACCTTCTCGGTGCTGGTTAATCCGATCTTCTGGATTATGGCAATTGTCTGGTTTATCTTTAAACCTGCCGGTGTGGCTATGCTCTTTCCCGGTCCCATATTTGCCGCTGGTGCCTTCTGTCTCTTTGCTGGCAATTTTGTCTTTGTTTATGTAACTCTCCTTGGTTGTTACAAACGCGAGCGTGACTCACTCATGTGGTATGCGCTTTTTACCCCGATTTACTGGCTTTTCATGAGTATCAGCGGCTGGCGTGCCATAATACAGTTTTTTAGAGATCCCTTTGTCTGGGAAAAGACCCAGCATGGACTTAATAAGAAGGTTTGAAGGTTTAAAGGTTTGAAGGTTTAAGTTAAAAGAGTGAACAAGTTACTTGTCGTAATTGTCCTATAGGTCCTACTTCCCCCTACAGGTCCTACTTCCCTAAGGTGTTTTATGAAAGAGTGTCGTAAAGAGTATAAATGGGTCCGGTTAATTACCGGTGGAGTTGTGCCGGTGGTGCTGGCTTTGGTGGTCTTGGCAGTCGTCTCTTTTTCCAACGAAGGCTGGGAACCGGCTGGACGCCTGGCCGGTATCTGTAAAGAGCTTGCCCAGGGAACCACTGAGGGACGTCAGGCCCTGGCGGGTTCCTGCTGGTTTGGCCCAATGGCTACCCTCTTTTATCTTCCCGTGGCCTGGGCTTTTCCAGCAAAATTCGCCGGGGGTATCGCTTTCTTTCTGGCTTTCTTTCTGATGCTGTGGAGTGTGCGCGAAGCCCTCAAAAGCAGTGTACATGCCTTTACCCATATCATTGCCGCTCAGGTTGGTATCAGTGTGCTGGCCTTAACCGTAATTCCCGTCGGAATGCTCAGTGTCAATACCGTTCTGCCAGTCGCCTTTTTTACAATTGCTTTTGGAAGTTTGCTGGACTGGTCAGCTCAAATGCGTCTGCGTGATATTGTTATGACTGGTGTCGGCGTGGCGATGATCTCCATTAGCGGATTTCATTTCTTTGCTTTAGCCCTCTGGCTGGCCCTGGCTATTCCTTTTATCTGGTTCTGGCACCGTCAGGGGGAACGCTTTGCGCGTACCACATCATCCGCTCTGATCGGATGGCTCCCCTTGATCTACAGTTTTGGTACATGGATATTGCTTAACTGGCTGATTATGGGAGACCCCGTCTTTTTCTTGAGATCGCTTATGGCTTATAGCCGGGAGAGCGGGTATATGCTCTTGATTACTGTCCTGATTCCCGGGGTTCTGATTATTGGATATCTGAAGCTGGGTATTCTCTTTTTCAGAAATCGGGTGGAGACTGTTGCCTCTGTTTTTGGAAATAGAGTCTTTTCTCTGTTAATTGTTATTGCCTCTGTTGGCTATATATGCAGCCTCTCTCTTGTCGGCCTTAAGTGGTGTGCCTCTGAATTGCTTCTCTCTGTGCTGATGATTGTGCTGATTTTCTGTGTCCGCTTTTTTGATAATCGTGTGCTGGTGGTTGGCAGTAGCGCTCTGTTTGTTGCCTGTTCCATCTGGATTGGTTCAATAAGTGAGCCGTATTCCTCTGATGTCCTCTGTGCTAAAGAGCGGGTCGCCTTGCGTAACGATGTTGAAGATTATGTTAAAGAGCATACAGAATACGGACGTATCTTTGTTCCGGGCTATATCGGGCTCTCTCTGTTGCAGGACTATACCGGTGATATGATGGCACCCAACCTTCATTTTCATGTAAATACTTTGCGTCAGGATTACTTTGGACAGGATCTCTATGTTCTGGTTGCTAAACCGGAAGGGGTGACTGCTATGGAATATGTTTTTGCCGCTTATCCCGGGATTTATAAATATGGATGTGAACGACTTCTCTTTGCAAAGAGCTTTGGCGATTGGCACCTGTTTCAGGTAGTATCTGCCCCCACCTGGCGTGAACTCAATGCCGCAAAAAAACAGTAGCTACTACGATTTTTATCTCTCGCCGTTCGACAAGCTCACGACAGACAGAGACGCGGAGTACTACCTCTCCAACTCTCGCACTCTCGCATTTTAGAACTCTCGCATTAACTTGGTTGTAGCTCTGTTGCTCTATACCAAGTGTTGTCCACTATCGATAAATATGGTTTGACCTGTCACTGAGTCAGCTGTGAGTAGGTACAAAACGGCCTGCGCTACACCCTGCGGGGTGGGTCTGTGATTCAGAAGAAACTCTCCTGCCATCTCTTTTTCTTCCTCTGTTTTCGCTCTCAGTACAGCACCCGGTGCCACCGCATTAACCCGGATATCCGGAGCCAGATCATGGGCTGCTCTAAGAGTGAATGCGGCCAGCTCGCGTTTGGAAATAAGGTAGGGGGTCTCCTCTGCCAAAGGATTGATAATCCGTTGATCCAGAATGTTGATCACAACTCCCTGCGCTTTCTGCTCCCTCAGATGTGCCGCAAAAAGTTCTGTCATCCGAATAGGGGCGAGGGTATTGATCTGCAGAAAGTGTTTATAATCTTCAGGACTGGCCTCTACACTGGGGCTTACGGAGAAAATCGATGCATTGTTGATCAGTGCATCTACTTTTCCGGCTTTGCCCACAGCTCTCTCAAAAACTTTATCAGCTTGCACTGGGTCTGAAAAATCACCGTTTATTGCGAAGGATTCAATAGAATATTGCTCTTTGAGCTTTTGACTCAGCCTTTCTGCATCATCTATAGAACGGTTGCAATGAATAATCACATTCCACCCTTTAGATGCAAGCTGCTCTGCTATAACAGCTCCAACCCTTTTTGCTCCGCCGGTAATCAATACCGTTTTTTTATTTTCCATATTCATTATATATTCTTTTCTGATGTAACGTATAACATGGTGCGTTTCAGTTCAAAAGGCATAATCGGTTATAAAATGTAGTCCAAGCATCCTGCTTGGCTAATTATTGAGACAAGCAGGATGCTTGCACTACTTTCTTTTGCATTACTTCCGTAACCGTTCCATAAACTCTCATATCGGTAATTGACATTCAACCTCAGTCATATTAACTTATTTGCTTATGGCGAGTCAGCATAAAAATGTAAATCTGGGCGTGGCAGATCGTGATTTCAAATATTTTATATTTGATTGGGACGACAATATTCTGCATATGCCCACCAGGATTTACCTTGAGAAAAAGGATGAGGACGGAAACTGGATCGACCACTCCGTTTCCACTGCGTTCTTTGCTGTAATTCGTGGCGATACTGAGAATTATAGAGCTCCAGATGGAGATTGGGACAAGGCCTTTAAGGATTTTCAGGACTATGATGGGAATCAGGAAAGTGGATTCCTGAAAGATACCCGTGACGCTCTTAACCGGGTCCTCTCTGGCAAGGTACAGCCTGCGCCATCTTACACCCGTTTGAAAGAAACTTTGATTGAAGGGCGTCTCTTTGCTATTGTGACTGCACGTGGACATGCCTCCGATTCAATTAAAGAGGCCGTTAAGCTTTTTATAGATATGGCCCTTTCTAAGGATGACCTCGAAACTATGATGGCTAACCTGCGGGGTTACCGGGCCACTTTTGACGGGGAAAGGAAGGTAGTTACCGACCAGGAGGTGCTCAATGACTACCTCTCCCTAAATCGCTATCATGCGGTTACAAATCCGGGGTTTAAAAAATGGCTTAACGATGTCGGAGGTGAAGAGGCCATGCACGAAAATCCAAAGCAGTTTGCCATACGTGATTTTGTGGAGCATGTTGCCCGGTTGATGGAGAAAAGTGAAGAGGGGCTGGGTCACCGTTCAATCAGTGTCGGATTCTCTGATGATGATGTCGAAAATGTGAAGGCTGTTGAAAAATATATCCAGCAGGAGCTCTCACGTCACTTCCCCTCTGTTAAGTTTGTTGTCTACGATACATCCGATTCCGTCATGAAGAACGGCCGCAAGGTCGTTGTTGCTGGCCAGCTCGATTTCGATTTCTAACTAAAGCTGCTTTTATCCTGAACCAAATTAAGCTCGTGCGATGAATGGCACTATTTGTTTCAAATGTCCCTTTGTTTGTTAAACGTCGCAGCTTTAGACAACAACGCTTCGCGTTGCATAGAATAAAAAAATTTAGATGGTAATTAGTTAAGATCTCACGTCGTCATTTCTTTCCGTTATATCAGATCCCGAACAGCGGAGGGCAGAAACCTCTTTAATCCTTTGAACAGGATTCTGTTGATTCTGTTGAAACCCGAAATAAAGCCGTTGATAAATTCAGAGAATTTATGTATGGTGTATATTCATGCGCTATGCCTCTTTTGTTTTTTTTGTAAAAACCCATTATAAGAGGATCTCGGCGCTCTATTAAACACTTTTCTTAAAACGCGCAGCGTTTTTTTCTAAAGCTGCGGTGTCGAGAACACAACCGGACATTTAGAGAGAATGGTTTCGCATATCACAAGAGCTTAGTTTGGATGCAGCAGAAAGCAGCTTTAGTATGAATGATCAATTAATTATTGTCCTTTTGTTTTCAGTATATATTGTCGGTATGATCGGTATTGGCCTCGTTGGTTATCTTCGCACCGCAACACTTGGTGACTATCTGCTGGGTGGTCGCAAGATGGGTGCCTTTGTGACGGCTCTCAGTGCGGGTGCCTCTGATATGAGTGGCTGGCTTTTGATGGGCCTCCCGGGAGCTATCTTTGCTGCCGGACTCTCTGAGCTGTGGCTAGGAATTGGCTTGTTATGTGGTAGCTGGCTTTGCTGGATGGTTGTGGCCTCTCCTCTGCGCCGGGCTAGCGAGGAGCTTGGGGCTTTGACTATATCCGATTATTTTGAGTTTCGCTTTAACGACAAAAGCCGAATTCTACGTCTGTTGACCGCCGCATTTATCCTCTTCTTTTTTATGATCTATACAACCGCAGGTCTGGTGGCAGGCGGAAAACTTTTTAACAGTATATTCTCTATCTCCTATCCCGTTGCCGTCTGCATAGGAACTGCCACAATTATCATCTATACAATGATCGGTGGTTTCATTGCTGTTTGCTGGACCGATGCAGTGCAGGGCGTCCTGATGGTTGGAGCTTTGCTGGCTGTGCCTATTCTGGTCGTTTGGAATGGTGGCGGCCTGGAGTCAACATGGACTGATGTTATTGAAAATTCGCCGAGCGCATTTGCTCTGTTTACCAATGTGGATGGCGGCAAACTTTCCACCATCTCTCTGATCAGTTCCGTGGGCTGGGGACTGGGTTACTTTGGTATGCCCCATATTTTAACGCGCTTTATGGCAATCAGCTCTGTTGACAAGGTTCCCCTTGCCCGAAGAATTGCCATAGGATGGACGACCTTGTCGCTGATTGGTTCAATCTGTGTGGGACTTGTTGGTATTGCCGTTTTTGGTCATGGCGGATTGGCCGACGGAGAAACGGTCTTTATTGCATTAATTCAAAAAGCTTTTCATCCAGTCTTTGCCGGAATCTGTCTGGCCGCAATTCTGGCAGCTATCATGAGCACAGCCGATTCTCAGTTGCTGGTCTGTACATCAGTGATCACCGAGGATATTTATCGCACCTTTTTCAAACGTGATGCTAGTGAGTCGGAGCTGGTTATGGTTGGTCGCGCCTCTGTATTGGTAATCTCAATGATTGCGGCTGGAATGGCTTTGAGCGGTGCGCGCGGTGTGATGGATCTGGTTTCCTATGCCTGGGCCGGCTTTGGGGCCGCCTTTGGCCCCGTTCTCATTCTGAGCCTTTACTGGAAACGTATGAGTTCAATCAGTGCAATAAGCGGCATGATTGCAGGTGGCGCAACCGTTATCATATGGAAACAACTCCATGGTGGAATCTTTGAGCTGTATGAGCTGATCCCCGGTTTTATCATCGCCACCTTAACCGCATTGATTTTTGGCTATTTTGTCAACAACCGTAAGCAGTGTTCTTCGTAATAGATTCAGTCCGATTTCTATGCCCTTGGTTTTTCGAGTTGCTCCAGTCAGTTTTTTGCATTATAGTCATATCATTAAAAACTCGGAAGAACCTGTTTTTTGAAAAGGGCTTGAGGTTGCATTATGTCCGTTGCAGTCGGAATTGATAAAGTAGTCAAAAAATTTGGTGATTTTACAGCTCTTCAAGAGGTGACAATTGATATTGAACCGGGAGAGCTCTTCTTTCTCTTGGGCCCAAGTGGTTGCGGCAAGACAACGCTGCTTCGTTGTATTGCCGGATTCCATATGCCGGAGCGCGGACGGATTATGATCGGTGATCGTGATGTGACTCACATGCCTCCCTATAAACGTGATACTGGTATGATGTTTCAGAGTTATGCTCTCTGGCCGCACATGTCTATTGAAGAAAATGTTTCTTTCGGTCTTGAGATGCGCAAGGTGCCTCGTGCGGAAAATAAAAAACGCGTCAAACGGGCTCTTGAACTGGTGCATCTTTCAGAACGTGCAGCAACAAAACCCAATGAGCTTTCCGGTGGACAGCAGCAGCGTGTTGCCCTGGCTCGAGCTCTTGTGATTGAACCGCAATGTCTTCTGCTGGATGAACCACTCTCGAATCTCGATGCAAAGCTGCGCCTTGAAATGCGGATCGAGATCCGGCGTATATGCAAGGAAGCTGGCCTAACCGCAATATATGTGACTCATGATCAGAAGGAGGCGCTCTCAATTGCCGATCGTATGGCTGTAATGCGAGATGGCGTAATTGAACAGATTGGCACCCCTGAACAGGTTTACCGTCATCCGATAAACCGCTTTGTTGCCGGTTTTATAGGGGATGCCAATTTTATTGAGGGAGAAATTACCGAACTGAACAATGATACTGCTAAGATTGAAACGCCATTAGGAGAGTTTTTGTCCACAGCGGTGGCAGAGGGATTCAGCTGCGGTGATCAGGTATCGATCTGCCTGCGACCGGAATCAATCCGTTTTGATAAACCGGGTGGCGATGCCGTTAATGTACTCAGCGGTGTTTTTAAAGAGAGCGTTTATCTGGGGGAGGTGGCGCAGCATATGATTGCGTTGAACCTGAAGGATGGAAGCTCCTTTGAGATGAAGGCCTTTGAATTGAATCCGCGTAAAGGCTCTTCTCCGGCTGGTCAGACTGCTACGGTTTGGGTTGAACCCGAGAATGTGATCGTCACCGCTACGTAATTTCTGACAGGATTAACAGGATATTACTGCGCCAAGAATTATCTCTCACAGAGTCGCAGAGAACACGGAGAGAAAACCACTAAAGATATTACTCTGTGAACTCTGTGCCTCTGTGAGAGATTAATAAACGTACAATAAACTTCGTGCTCTTCGTGCTCTTCGTGTTTTTCGTGGTGAATATTTTTGGTTGCGGCTCCGCTGCATTAGTTTAATAGAGGGAGGTTTGTTTCAATGAAAAAGTTTAGTATTTTTGCTGTCTGTACACTTTTGGCATTTTCTATCATTGCTGATGAAGTGGATGTCATGAGTTTTAATATTCGCTACGGAACGGCTGGAGATGGCGTGAATAAATGGGATGCCCGTAAAGATCTGGTTGCTGATGTGATTTGTCAAAGCGCTCCCGATGTGCTTGGATTACAGGAGGCCCTTCGCTTTCAAATAGATGAGATCAGGAAAAGCCTTCCGGTTTATGGTGAGATCGGCGAGGGCCGTGAGGGTGGCCAGCAAGGGGAATATTCCGCTATACTGTACAATCAGAAACGTTTTGATGTTGCCTCCTCAGGCACATTCTGGCTCTCGGATACACCCGATCAACCATCAAAACACTGGGGTAATGTGTGTATTCGCGTCTGCACCTGGGTTCGACTGGTCGACCGGAAAACGAAAGCGGGACTTTATCTTTATAACACCCATCTGGATCATAAGTCACAACCCTCTCGTGAACGCAGTGTGCGTTTGATTTCCCAGCGTATCCGTCAGCGTCAGCATAACGACCCGTTTATCCTGACCGGAGATTTCAATGCCGGTGAGGATAATCCTGCTGTTTTATATCTGAAGGGTGGCGATGTTGTCGATAAACAGATTCCTCTGCTAATGGTGGACTCATTCCGTTTACTGCATTCAGCTGAAAAAACTGTTGGTACTTTCAATGGATTTAAGGGAACCAGGAATGGCGCTAAAATTGATTATATCTTTGTGCAACCGGAAATGAAGGTCATCAGTGCAGAAATTTTGCGCCCACCTGAGGGTAAACCCTGCCCCTCTGATCACTTCCCTATCACAGCTAAACTGCGGTTTTAATCCCGCATTCGCGAGAGAGGCACGTCCTAAATTAATAGACTACGTGCCCTCAAGTAATTATTAGTCCGCCCTTTTCTCTTCTATGCAACGCGAAGCGTTGTTGACTAATGCAGCAATGGCTATCATAAAACTAATCAATGAATCCAATGAAGTACAGCAAATCACTCACAGTAAGTTTGGTTACGGCTTCGCTGCATTAGACGCGAAGAAACTTCTGCGATGTTCCTCCGCGATTCTTTTGAGCTTGCCTGCCACCTCAGGATACTTCTCAATCACATTGGTGGTTTCAAAGGGGTCTTTTCCCATATCAAAGAGGGCAAAATCGATCTTCATCTTCTTGTACTTGCCGGGCAATCCATCTTTGCCCGGGGTTTTGAGCGTCCGGTACCCATGCGGCACATGCAACTTCCAGTGTCCATCACCAGAGAAAATTCCATCAAAGTGGCCTCCGGTAGTGAAGGCATAGTATTGATGCGGGTTCTTGACATCTTTCTTTGCTGTGATAATGTCAATGACATTCTGTCCGTCGAAAGGCGACTGTGGTGTCTTTGCTCCGGCTAATGCGGCAAAGGTCGGCATGAGATCAATTGAGCAGAAGAGCTGATCGCATGAACTCCCGGCTTTGATCATCCCCGGCATCCTCATGATACAGGCACTGCGGGTGCCTCCATCAAAACTGGTTGCCTTGGCCTCCCTGTATGGAGTCTTGCCGGCATGATCGCCATATGAGACCCATGGTCCGTTATCAGATGTAAAGACCACCAGGGTATTCTCCTGCAAACCGCTATCCTTTAATGTTTTCATGATCTGACCAACCGACCAGTCAATCTCCATCATGACATCCGCATAGAGCCCTTCGCCTGATTTCCCTTCAAATTCCTTGCTGACAAAAAGTGGCACGTGGGGCATGCTGTGCGGAACATACAGGAAAAAGGGGCTCTCTTTATGTCGTTTAATAAAGTCAACGGCATGTTCCGTGTACCATTTGGTCAGATTTTTCTGATGCTCTGGTGCGACATCTTCAATAGTGATCTTGCCATTCTCCCAGAATTGCAGTGGCCAACCGTCAAAGTGCCGGGTGCCTGGATGAAAACGCCACATATCGTTGGAGTACATCAATCCGCAGGATTCATCAAATCCACGGGCGGGCGGGCGCGTTTCAGGCTGGTCTCCGATATGCCACTTGCCGAAGATTGCCGATTTGTAACCCTGCGGTTTCAAAATCTGGGCGATGGTTGGCCATTTCGGATCCATTCCGCGTGCTCTGGGACCGTGTGCGCTGAAAAGTTTAGTGCGTTCAGGGTAGCAACCGGTCAGCAGCGCTCCGCGTGAGGCTGAACAGATAGCCTGCGGTACATGAAAATTGGTGAATCGGCACCCCTCAGCGGCTAGTTTTTGTACATTTGGAGTTGGATAGGATGGATTGCCAAAGGGACTGAAATCAGCAAATCCGGAGTCATCCAGAAAAATAACGACGATATTAGGTTTTTTCGCGGTTTGTTCAGCGGCAAAAGCGGATGATGCTATAGATGCGGTAATTCCAAGGCTGGTAACTTTAAGAAAAGATCTGCGGGTCGCTCTCTGGTTCATATAACTCCTTGTTATCAATTTGTTAAATATGATAACTGAAGCTATTGTCAGTCGCAACCAAATTAAGCTCTTGTGATGGCGAAAGGGCGCATCTGTTTGGTAGAAGTAACGCCGGAACTTAGGTCCGGACGCAGCGAAGCCGTTGGCGAATGGTTAGCCGGACTCACGCTCGTACCTCACTGAGTTCCGGCTCTACCCTGAGCTTGCCGAAGGGCTCTACTCTTGCATGTGAAGGGTTCTACTTTTGCATGTGAAGGGCATTGCTGTGGCAATAACGTAAGTCCGGTTTGCTACCGGACAGTCCGATTGAAAATCGGACCTACGAAAGAAAACCACTGCCTGACTCTAATTTCAGTTGTCCCGCTACACTGATTCGCTGATGCGCCCATGACGAAATCAGCCTCTTTGAAATGTTAAGGAAAAATGATAATCCCTCATATACGGGAATAATATTGTTTAACAAAGAGCCTTAATATGATAATTTTCTAAGTCATTCTTAAGGGGAGGTTATTATGAAATTGTTAACAGGGGTTCTTTCATTAGCACTCGCTATGTCAGCTAGTGCTGATTATAAAGTTTATGTTTCGACTGATGGCGCAGAGGGGGCAGACGGTAGCAGGAAACACCCGTTCGCAACTCTCGAACAGGCTCGCGACAGCATACGTGCTGCACGTAAAAGCAATGCCATTGAGAGCGATGAAGAGGTTAAGGTCTTAGTCGGACCAGGTGACTACTATTTAAAGCAGAGCTTTAAACTCACGGAAGAGGATAGCGGAACCGCAGAGTCACCTGTTACATACCGTGCTTTAAAGAGAGGGAAGGCACATCTGTATGGTGGCGTATCACTGTCGCCATCTAGCTTTAAGCCGGTCTCTGATAAAACTGTGCTGGAACGTCTTGATCCGATTGTTCGTTCTCAGGTTCTCGTTTGTGATGTGTCGCAATTTGCCCCTGAAGAAGGATTTCCTCAGTTCAAAAAATCTTACAAAGGTGTTCCAGTCAGTCCGCTGCTGTATGTTAACCGCAAGCCTATGACAATTGCCCGCTGGCCTAATCTTGAATCCAAGACCGGCAATTGGGCTAGCTTTACTAAGGCAGTTGATACCGGCAAACCTGATCCGAAATCAGCTGATCCGGCTAAACAAAAATCACATCCCGGCTCGTTTGTGTTTGATAACGAGCGTGTCTTACGCTGGGATATCTCTCAGGGTGTCTGGCTTTTTGGTTACTGGACTCATGACTGGAGTGATCAGGTCATTAAGATTGCCTCCTATGATAAGGAAAATAAAGTCGTTAAGCTGGCTGCTCCGCATGGCTATGGCATTATGGGCGGTACCTGGGGACGCAAAGAGCGTCGCTTTTATGCCCTCAATCTTGTAGAGGAACTGGATGCGCCGGGGGAGTGGTTCCTGGATCGTAAAAACAGCCGGCTTTACTTTTATCCTGAGGCTGATTTTGAATCAGCTCTAGTAATTCTTACGACTTTGGAAAAACCAATGGTGGAGAGTGTTGGAACAAAGAATGTCAGATTTCAGGAACTTACCTTTGGATATGGTCACTCGCTTGGATTGGCGATTAATAAAGCAGAGAATGTTCATGTTGAAGGATGTCAGGTTGCCAATTTCGCCGCTGGCGGCATATCGCTGCATGGGTCTGATTGCTCCATTCGTTCATGTGATGTTTTTAACATCGGTCGTGCGGGAATATCCGTGCATGGTGGTGATCGCAAGACTCTGACAAAGGCCAATAATGTGATTGAGAATAATCATGTTCATCATTTCGGCATGTTCCAGCGGACCTATGCGGCTGGTATCGGACTGCAGGGCTGTGGACAGATTATGCGCAACAACTGCATTCATGATGCGCCGCATGCTGCTGTGCTTTACGGTGGCAATGAAAATCTGCTGGAATTCAATGAGGTCTATAATGTTGTCATGGAAACCGGGGATTCCGGCGCATTCTATACCGGTCGTGACTGGACAACACAGGGTAATATCCTGCGCAATAATTACATCCATGATCTGGGTGATGGCGAATCGACGCATGTGAATACAATGGGATTTTATTTTGATGACTGTGATTGCGGTGATATTGTGGAAGGTAATATTTTTTTCCGGGCCGGTCGTGCCATTATGATTGGTGGCGGACGTGATCATCCGATTCTGAACAATCTTATTGTTGATTGTCCGATTGCATTGCACATCGATTCCCGTGGAATGACCTGGAAGCAGTGGAATGAACCTGAAGGCAGCTGGTGGCTTGAAGGAAAGGCCGATAAACTGAACTACAAACAGCCACCCTGGAGTGAGACGTACCCGCGACTGGCTCGTATTATGGAAGACAGCCCACGGGAACCGCTTTATAATCCCATAAAAAATAATCTCATCATTGACTGTGAACAAGAGATCTGCCACTTCGATAAAAATGTGATGGGGTTGATGGACAAGTTTGATATTGAAAACAACCTTGTTATTTCATCTGCCAGCACAAATAAGATTCCCCTGAAGGCAGGAGTTCCCGGATTTACTATGCTTTATGGCAGTGCAGAGGACCCCATTGACCTTGGGTTTAAAGATATGGATGCCGGTAACTTCAATCTGCGCTGGTGGGCCAAGCTGCCGAAAATTGCCCCTTACTTTAAAGAAATTCCTTTTGATAAAATTGGTCTTTATAAGGATGATTTCAGAAGAAAACTGCCGAGAAGGTAAGGCACACGTTTGCGTTGAATGCGGAATGTGGAACATAAAATGAGAAAAGTGACGTCCGACTCAAAAATAACGAAGTCATTGTGTCGTGCGTCATGAGTCAAAAAAATAATTAGGAACTGACAATAAAATGCTTAATCGAATATTTGTTATAACTGTTGCCGCACTCTGTATGGGGTTAAACCTCCTCGCACAAAAACCTAATGCACCACGTGCTCCCTATATCGGGGCTGTTATTATGGATGCCTTCTCAGGAGAAATTTTGTTTGAAGACCATGCCGATGAGCTCGGGTCTCCAGCCAGCACCCTTAAACTTATGACCCTTCTGCTGGTTCAGGAGAGAATTACAGCAGGAAAAATACATCTGGATGATATGGTCAAGGTCTCTAAAGAGGCTTATGCAACCGGTGGCTCACAGGTTTATCTTGATCCTAAAGAGATAATACCAGTTGAGGATATGCTCTATGCTCTGATGATTCAAAGTGCTAATGATGTCGCCGTTGCGTTGGCCGAGCATGTTGCCGGTACTATCGATGCTTTTGTTGGATTGATGAATTCGAAAGCGAAGAACCTAGGCATGAAAAATACCTGTTTTGCGACGGTGAATGGTTTGCGTCCCGATGCAGGTAAGCCTCGAAATGTTACCACGGCGCGTGATATGGCGATTCTGGCTCATGAGCTTTGCCGTCATCCTGAGGTCTTTAATTATACATCCGCTACCTACCGTCAGTTTAATTCACCTGTCAGAAAACACCCTTTTGATATGCGTACTCATAATCCGTTCCTGAAGAAAGGGGTTGAGGGATGTGACGGCTTTAAAACTGGTTATACCAGCACTGCGGGATGGTCAATTGTCGTGACCTGTAAACGTAGAAATCGCCGCCTTAATATTGTTGTTCTGGGAAGTCAGGCGCGTTTGATGAGAGATGCCGAGGCCGAGAAGCTGCTCGCCAAAGGATTTGCTATGATTAATGCAAACGAAGCTCAGGATGGCGATTCAGCCGCTCCAGCTCGTAAGTTTACGCCAAGGCCGCCACCTCCACCGCCATTGAGTCTGAAGTGATTGACCCCTGTTTTGACAGAATCATTTAATATTTGTGTAATAGTTTCACAGGCATCCCATCAGTCTTCGCCAAGGCTACGCCCTGACAAGTAGGATGCAGACCATTAGGCTTTAGGTGGTTAGACTTTAGGAAAATCACAATTCCATACACTTCCTTGTTTTTCATGACAGAAGTTGAACAATTAGCAACTAATGCACTAATGAACTAACGAACTAATGAACTAACGAACTTCTTCCCGGACCACCTTCTCCGGTATAAGCAGTAGATCACCCAGCAATCCAGAGCTGTGCAGTGGCGAATCTTTCCTGGCATTCTTTCTGTTCGTCAGAGTGACGCGGCCTTTCTCAGGACGCATCTTGTTTTGCAAAACCCACTCGGGCCACTTTGTGATAGTGCCGTTTTTATCTGCGCCTGTATCGTCAGGCAACTGTTCATCTCCAATAAAACGGTTGAACCACTGGTTTGCAACGCGTATCTCCAGCGTGTTGTTTCCTTTAATCAGTGCTTTGCTGACATCCACCCGGTAGGGGGGGTGCCACAGAACTCCCATCTTCTCTCCATTCAACCGCACCAGTGCAATCTCTTTAACTTTGCCCAGATCCAGCCATACGCGTGTATTTTCCGTTGCATTTCTCCATTCAAAGCTGGTTGTGTAAACTGCAGTGCCGCTGAAGTATTTGATAATAGGATTTTCGGAATCTTTCCAGTCGATCAATTTATCCCACTCAACTCTGCATGTCATGCCCTGCTGCTGCGCAAAGGATACCTCCCATTTGCAACCATTGAGGTTATGCACCCGGGGAACGGATGAAATATTCCACTCTTTGCTTGTCCCGTTGGATAATGCTGCTGTATATCGGCCCGGCTTGGCGACGTTCAGGATCAGTGAATCTGATTGATCAAATGTTACCGATGGTGTTATCTTAATCTGCTCAGATCCGTACCCTCTTTTGTAGCAGGCTGCAATTGCATTAGCTGATAACGCAGTGCTTGTCGTCTTGAAATTGGCTATTTCTCCACTGAACTGACTGGGTGTGGCTTGTGTTGTTGCATGTACTTTCTGCCCGCTGGCCACTCCGCTCTGCACATGCTCGCCATTGATGTACAGCTGCGATTTTCCGTTGCTGTAAACAACCGCGATATGTGCTGCACTCAGGGGCTTCGGTGCTCTCCATACCAGAACCGGTGGCAGGTTATTGGCCCAGTGCTCAAAAACAACTACTCCATTGCGCCCGACAGAGAAACCGGCTCCTGAATGTCCATCACCCCATCTGTTGCCATGTGCCGGCATAACAGCAAAGTTCTGATCGGCATTCTTAACTCCTGTTGCACTCATTGACGGCAGTGTGATTTCTTTGTCGGTTGCTACAAAGCCCGTCATTGTAAATTCGTTGTATTCGGCCTCAGCTGTTAAGGCTCGCTTCTCTTCCGCACATGTGACAATCGTTTTCCCGTTATACATCAGCTTTGTGATTGATGGTGCTTTACTTAACGGCTTGCGAAAAACGACAAAGGTTGACTCTGTGGCTCCCAGTTCAATCGGGAGGCGTATTCCTTGTTCAACAATCTCATAGGTTGCCGGCTTTATCCATGTTCCGTTTTCAGCCCGCCATAATTCCGGGACTCTGTCGTTTATGCGGAAGGTCGGTGCAATTTTAATGGCATTCTCTTCACTCTGGTTGCTGATAAAGTAAATATCACACGCTTTGCTTGTCCGATGTGTCCATAGAATATCCGGTGAATTGCATTGCAGATCTTTTGAGATATCCAGTTTTGCAAAAACTTCATTTAGGGAATGGCCTCTGAAAACACGTCCTTTTCCAAATGTACGATCAATCTTTGCTTCTGGTTTATCTCCCCATAGATCAGAGGAAAATTCCTTAATAGCATCGTCACATGCGGGATAGTTTTTCATCCCGGGGGAGCGCAGGGGTGGATTGCCCAGCAAGGTCAGGCCCTGTTTAACAAAGGTACGGATCTGTTTGAGCAGCTCTGGTGTCATGGTGTCGCATGGTGGCAGCACCAGCACGCGGTAACTTTGTCCGTCCGGCAGGACAATACGTCCATTTTTGCATTTTGCACGTGTCAGCAGAACCTCTGCGTTAATATAGTCGTAGTCATAGCCCTGTGGTAGGCCGGGTTCCTTGAGCCCATTCATGCGTGGCGTATCTTCACCGAAGAAATAGGCAACATCAGCAGCATGAGTTCCTTGCTGCAATAGGTGACAGCAGCGCCTTAGATAGTCGGTCCACCCTTTGCCATAATCTCTGAACCAGGTGGAGTTACGATTGAAGTCGGTTCCAAACCAGGGCACAATGCCCGGTACGGCATCGTAGGGCTGGTGGGTGTAGACATGCAGGACGAAGTGGTTGATCCCCTCTGTCATACACCAGTCACCACGGGTTTTGATGTTGGCCGGGGTCTGTACAAAGCTCTGGTTGGAGGTGAATGCCTCTGCTGAGACCACTTTTTTGCCGTAAACATGCGCGGTTGAGCTGGCCAGACGACACTCAACATCACCAAGCGAATTCCACAACCAATATTCACCGCCGATGTCATCGGAGGCACCGCCATATTGCAGTGACTCCCCCGGGAAGCCCCAGTGTCCGTAGTTCTCCAACCATGTTTTGAGGCCATGACGATTGGCAACGGCTTTAAGTCCACCTACGTAATTCTTTGCAATAAGGTCTGCTACCAGTCGCCGCCAGTCCCACAGAAAACGGTCACTCTGCTGACGGGAACCAACCACGCGTCCGTTAACTACAGCCAGCCAGGGGATGGGGTCATAACCATATTTTTCAATGAAAATATCGGTCATGTCGTCAGTCCAGTTTTGAGGACCAACCTCATAGCTGTCGAGTGTGATATGCTGAAAGCCCTTACGGTTTTCTGCCGGAATACGGCGTAAGAACTCTCCGATCATACCGTCAAAGTGAATATCAACTGCGGCACGGCTCATCTTATCGCACTCCAGTCCTGTGGCCTGTGGCGGGGTAGGCCCACACATCTTTCCGGTAGAGACCATATTGAATCTTTCAATAATCCAGTCGTTGCTCTCCGGTGCCTCCCAGCTGAGCATGCCCTCTGCATTCATCTTGTCAGTCAGGATAATCATTTTTTCGGGATCAATCTCTGTGCCGGGTGTGTTCTCCGGCATTGCCGGCCAGACAAATGCCTCAACCGGTGGAACAGGCTCTGGATACATACGCCCCAACTGCTTCTCTGCTCCGAAGTCGATCCTGGCTGCGGGTGAGAGTGTTATATCATGCAGCGTTGGGGGAACATCCAGCTTGGTGAAAGTAACGCGGATCTTATCGCTCATGGTTGGAGTGAAGGAGAGATCAAAGGGGGCTTTCACCATTGGTCCCATGGCATCACCTAAATTTGTTCGGAATATTTTGAAGTCGCGCAGTTTAACGGTTTTGCCCTTGCTGATGTTTTCAATCGTTCCCTCAATTTTGGTCTTGGAGTCACCAAAGTCCAGAGTGAGGGTTTGAAACTGTGTGGGTTTGTCAAATGTGAACTCAATCGAGAGAGGTTTGTTGTCGAGTTTTACTGATGCTGTTCCATTCAGAGCCAGCTCTTCCACTTTTTTGTTTTTCGTTGATGTGGTTGTCATTGCGGGACGTATGATTATTCCATCCGCTGATGGCACTGGATAGGCAATCACTGCCACATCCTGCAGTGCATTGACAACTTTGGCCAGGTGACCGTTGAACTGCGTTCCTCCTTTGACGCGGGTTTCCTTGCTGGCGATATAGCGCATGCTTTGTTCCGGTTTCATCCAGGGCCCCCCGGATTGACTCCATCCCGGTCCATTGAACATTCCAACCCGCACGCCAATGCGGTCGCCCTCTGTTACCGCAAAACTCACCAGCTTCCACCATTCAGGACTGAGAACAGGAACATTGCCCTCTGGAATGCCGCTGCTGACAACATGGCCAATGAAGACCTCGCCGACACCGGCTTCTTTCATTGCTTTAAGATCTTTGGTAATTCCTCTGGCGCTGGCGTTGTTATTCAGCCAATACCAGTACATATAGGGCTTGGTCGCATCAGGCGGAGTTAAGAAACTTTTCTCCAGACTATTTAATGCAGATATATTCAGGGTAAAAGCTGCAACGGCAGCCAAAACAAAACAAAACATTTTTTTCATAATAATTTTATTATACACTTCCTGCATCGGATGGGGTGCAGTTGGCTTTGTTCTTTGATTCAATAAACTCAATTAGTTTTTCGCCGAGGGCGGCTTTTGACATCAGAGGCAGTTTTTCCGGCTCTTGTTCTGGATGAATGAGTGTAACGCGGTTTGTATCAACCTCAAAACCGGCATCAACCTGCGTAATATCGTTAGCAACGATTAGATCCAGCCCTTTTTCTTTTAGTTTTCTCTCCGCTTCGATAAAAATGTTGTCGGTCTCAGCCGCAAAACCTACAAATATACGATTGCCTTTTTCAGGCTGAATGCAGTGAAGAATATCGGGGTTTGCTATCAGTTCAATGACCGGTGGCATGGTGGATTTCTTGAGTTTATGGCAGGTTGTGATCTTTGGACGAAAGTCGGAGACCGCCGCACACATCACCAGAGCATCATGCTCAGGTAGCTCTTTTTGAACCGCAGCAAGCATGTCACGGGCGGTTTCTATGTCAATACGGCTGACCTCAGGAGGTGTGCCAAGTATGACAGGTCCTGAAATCAGGGTGACCTCATGTCCTCTCGCGACAGCAGCCTCCGCGATGGCAAAACCCATTTTTCCGGTTGAGCGATTACTCATAAAACGGACGGGGTCTAAATACTCTCTGGTAGGGCCGGCAGTTATTAATATTTTCATAACAAAAGTATATAAGGTTTATATTGACAATTCAACCCAATGATTGAAATAATTAACAATATAGCAGGGGGGTGAGTTTTGCACCGGTTTTTGTTTGCCGGTGCTGATTCTTATCATTTAAAGTGGTTTTCTTCTTCTTCTGCTGTTGTTTATTAATCATAGTAGTTTCCATTCGCATTGTATGCGGCTGGTTTTTTTACAAAGGAGTAAGTATATGTCGGATAAGATGCCTATAAGTACGCGCGTTAAATTAAGCGCTATGATGTTCTTACAGTTTATGATGTTTGCTGTCTTCTGGGCACAGCTGGCTCCTTACATCACCTCATCCGGCTGGGATAGTGTCAAGTTCTGGATGTTGTCTACTATGCCTCTGGGTGCTATAGCCTCTCCTTTGATCGGTATGGTCGCTGACCGTTTCTTTAACAGCGAGAAGGTTCTTGCCTTTTCGAACGTTGTCTGCGGTATAATGCTCTTTATGGCAGGCCGTGTGGCAGTAACCAGCACCAATGGCGTGGATGTGTTTATCTACCTGTTGATTGCGATGATCTTTTATATGCCATCCTGGGGTTTGACCGCTGCGATTGCCATGAATAACAGTCCGGCTGAACAGTTCCCGCAGATTCGCGTGTTTGGTTCTATCGGCTGGGTAGCTTCTGTGCTCTTCAGTGTTGTGGGACTTAAAGTATTCGGAAAGCAGATTGACGGCACTAATATTCCTTTTTATTGCGGTGCAGCGGCATCCATTGCGGCTGCTGCGGTGGCTTTAATGCTTCCTGAAACCCCGCCGCCCGCTAAAGGCCAGAAGATGTCCGCTGTCGATGCATTAGGCCTTAAGGCGTTTTCTTTAATGAAGGAAAAGAACTTCGCGGTCTTTATTCTGGTCTCATTTGTGGCTATGATTCCATTTAACATTCATTTTGTTTTTTTGGGAGATTTTCTTGCAGCCAAAGGATTCAAACTTTTAACTTTCACTACATACATAGGTCAGGCCGCTGAGATACTTTTGATGTTATTGGTAACGGTCTGCCTACGCAAATTTGGTGTTAAATGGTCGATCGTAGCCGGTCTGGCAGCGTTGGTTGTCCGTTATGGTGCGTATTATCTGGGTGCTGGCGATATGGTGTCCGCTATCTATATTGGCATTCTGGTTCACGGTATTATCTTTGGATTCTTTATTGTCGGTGGCCAGGTCTATGTCGGAAAGGTTGCTCCTCCGGAGATGCAGGCGCAGGCTCAGGGATTTTATGGACTGGTCATGTTTGGGTTGGGAAGTTTTCTTGGTACTTTTGTGAATAACAGAATGATTAACTTCTATACTGAGCGCACCGATGCCGGCGTTTTGCAGGGATCATGGGATAAGGTCTGGCTGGTTTCTATGGGAATATCTATTGCAATGCTGATAGTAATGGTGATCTTCTTTAATCCGAAGTGCGATAAAGAAACTGCGGAGGCTTAAAACTATGGCTCGTTATCTTGTTGGGGTTGATAATGGCGGAACCATGTCCAAAGCGGCTGTCTTCACAGAAGATGGCCGCGAGCTGGCCGTGGCAGGTCGTAAGGTGGAGCTCGTTGAGCTCCACTCCGGCTGGTCTGAACGCGATATGAATGCTATGTGGGCCGGCTCTGCCGCCGCTATTAAAGAGGCGATCGAGAAATCCGGGGTGGATGCCTCGGAGATCGCCTGCGTCTGCTGTACAGGTCACGGTAACGGTCTCTATCTGATTGATGCCGATGGCAACCCGGTACGGGCTGCTATTAATTCAATGGATGGTCGCGCCGCCGCTATTATCGATCAGTGGACTACCGACGGCGTTGATGCCAAGGCCCTGCCCAAAACCGCACAATGCATCTGGCCCGCCCAACCTAACGCCCTGCTGGCCTGGTTGCGGGATAACGAGCCTGAATCTATCAAAAAGGCTGATTCTCTTCTGATGGCTAAGGACTATATTCGTTTCAAACTGACCGGCAATGTAAACATGGAGCTGACCGACATGAGCGGCACCAGCCTCATGAATGTTGTTACCGGGCAGTATGATGACGAGGTTCTGGAGATCTTCGGGATCAGTGAAATGAAGCGCCTGCTACCGCCTTTGGTAAAAACCGCGGATGTGTGCGGCAAAGTTACTGCCGAGGCTGCTGCTGCAACCGGTCTGTCTGTGGGCACTCCTGTTGCCGGCGGCATGTTTGATATTGATGCCTGCGGACTCGCTTCAGGCTGCGTTGATGAACGTCAGTTTGTTATCGTGGCCGGAACCTGGGGCAATAATCAGTATATTGCCAGGGAACCGCTGGTCGATGCAGGTCTCTTTATGACCTCCTGCTACAGCATACCCGGATGGTATCTGATGCTTGAGGGCAGTCCTACAGGCGCAGGGAATCTTGAGTGGTTTGCCGATGAGTTCCTGAAGGATAAAAAAGAGCTGCTGAAATTACAGGGAGGCGGGTCAGCTTATGGGTGGGCCGATGCTGAGGTGGCTAAGATGACGCCTCAGGCGGATGACCCGATCTTTATGCCCTTCCTCTATGGCTCCAATGTGGGCGCACCGGTAAAGTCTGCCTTCTTTGGGCTGGAAAACCGTCACTCTTTCAATGATGTGATGCGTGCGGTTTATGAGGGATGTATCTTTTCGCATAACTATCATCTGCAACGTCTGTACGCCTTCCGTGATAAACCGGAAGTGGTGCGTCTGACCGGTGGCGCGGCCAAGAGCCCTGTCTGGGTGCAGATGTTTGCCGATATCTTTCAGGTGCCGGTAGAGGTGCCGGATGGCACGGAACTGGGTGCTATGGGTGCAGCGGTGGCCGCCGCAGTGGCTTGCGGCATCTACGACTCGTATGAGTCCGCGGTTGCCGCTATGTGTCGCGTAGCGCGCCGACATGAACCCAATCCTGAGCTGGCTGCGGTTTATGCAGCGCGCTATCAGCGCTATCTTAAATATGTGGATGCATTGAAAAGTTGCATCTAGAAAAAACAAACGGGCATCCTCAAGGGTGTCCGTTTTTTTTAGGTAAAAAATATTCAGGTAAAAGATTAATAGGGTGAAAATATAGAGAGGTAGAAAGATCGATAGCTTTAGAAATTTAGTGGATATTGCGAAGAAGGTCCCCACAGGGCTTGTCCCCGTGGTACCATGATTGGGTGGTTTAAGGTAAGAAAATTGTTGGTAAGAAAATTAGTTTGAAGAGGGAATAATTTTATGCGAGGTTTGTCTGTTTTTATCACAGTTGCTCTTTTGTGGATTCATGCTTACTCTGCCAATGTCGATACATGGCAGGTCGGTGGCTCAGGGGGAGTCTATTTTCTGGTAGAACCTGGTCAATTCAAGGTTGAATTGGATATTCAATTGCGGAACCCCAAAGCCAAAGATATATTTGTGCGTGCGATACTGGCCGCTCCTGACAGAACGGTGCTGCATGATCAATATATCTCAGCTAAGGATAAGAGTCTCTCTGTTTCCGACCTTACGAACGTCTATCGTCTGTCTTTTAATGTGGATGTTTCTCGCCGGGGTGTATATGTGCTTAATCTGACGCAGACCCGTGATCGCTTTGGCAGAGCCTTTAACTGGTCGGTAAAAACGAATGCGAAAAAATTCCTCATCGAATCTTCACGGGGCCACGAAGACAAGGCGCATGAAGAGCCATTATGGCTGCGCAATAGCGATGTTAAAGGCGATGTGTGCTTTCTGCCACGAAAGGGAAAGTTCTTGATTGAAGCATCGGCTCTTCTCAAAAGTGTCACACATCTGACCCTTTTCGATGGAGCAGGCAGATTGATCTCTGAGCTGCCTGTGAAAGACGGAACAGCAAAGGGCACCTTTGAAGCAAAAGAGATCAAACCTGATCAGCCATGGCGATTGCATTTTCCTTCATTCCATGCAAACCTGCATATTGATGGAGTCACACGTTGGAAACGGGGCGAAGCTTTTGAGGATTTTTCAATATGGACACCCGATCAAAGCTCCTGGTTTCCCTTACATTCCAATCGCTGGCTGTTGGCTCCGTATTCACACACGCAATATGTAAAGCCGCAGACGCAGGGTGCAACCACTTTTGAACTGCATAACAATGCTGGCGTAAAACGTGAGTTTAACGTGACGATTCTGGGTCCGTCCGGGGTGCTTAAAGCCATGGTTCGACCTGAAGGCACAATCGTCGTGCCTGCAAAATCGGTCGTTGAACTTACTATGACGTATACGGTGCCAAAGGCGGGGGAGTCGTGGTCACTTGCGCTGCAGGCCACATCAGTAGAGACACCGGAGTATTCAACCTATAGTACTCTGCATCTGATAAATGGATCAGCTCCGACCGACAAACCGCTCAGTATGCCGATAGTCCTGAAACCCTACCGTCACGAGAATGTTCAGTTCGGGTATGACCCGCATTATCCGACTGAGCAGGAGATGTATTTTGATGTCAATAACAGACCGGTAGTATCCATGTCGACAAAGATTGCAGCATTTAACGGAGCAAAGTGGATTGAAACTTCATCCATTAATGGATCCTCAATTTCACTGCGCAAGTCAAAGATCGCATTCGATAGCGACAACAACATGTATGCGCTGGCACGAGTGGGGGGTAAAGACTCCTTAGTCCTTTCTCGTGACGGAGGAAAAACGTTTAGCGCTTCTCTCCTTCCCGTGAGAGGTGTTTATGATATAGAACAGTTCTCCGGACATAATCAACCTGCTGGACCACCGCCCTTTGTTGTATTCTCAAAGAATAAAAGCGAACCGAAATCAAAGGATCGTAAACTGATGTGGCGCAGTGTGAATCATCTTGATCTGTTTGTCCCATCCATAAGCAGAGAGGGCGTACTGGAGATTGGTGAAGCCATTCGAATAACCGATGCCAGCATTGGGCTGTCGGCTCACTCCGGTATTCCTTCAACTGTAGTTTCACGTGACGAAAAAATATATGTGGTCTGGGGCGAAGCCACCGATCCTGAAGATAAAACTATCCCGGGCCTGCCCGCATACGTTGTCTGTTATAACCGCAAAACAAAAACACTCAGCGATAAAGTTTTGATAGGCTATGGTGCGCCCGCTAACGACGTTCACAATTCACCCAGTGTAACCATCGATAGCAAAGGAGCTCTCCATGTTATTGTAGGCACCCACGGACGCACCTTTAAATATGCGTGTTCTGTGAGACCTGGCGATATCTCCGCCGGATTTACTAAGGCTGTCGACATTGGCGACAACCTGCGCCAAACCTACGTGGGCCTCGTGTGTGATCCTGATGACACCCTGCACCTTGTTTTTCGCATTTGGCGGGATAAGACCGGGTATTTCCCCGCATCCCATCACGCAGAGTTGGCTCATATGAGTAAGCGTCCCGGTCTAGCGTGGTCACAAGCCAAACCCTTGGTTGTTGCGCCCTTCAGTGAATACAGCATCTACTATCACCGCCTCACTATTGATCGAAGAGGGAATCTTTTCCTCTCTTACGACCACTGGTCCACCTCCTGGTTCTACCGTAACGATGTCCGCCAGCGGCAACGCGTATTGATCACCTCTCCTGATGCTGGTAAAAGTTGGAAGCTCGTTTCTGATGAACTGTTGAAATAAAAAGATGTTCAGGAAAAAAATATAGAGGGAGGGCGAGGCTCCCGCTGAGCCGTAGGGTTTTAGTGGATATTGCGAAGAAGGTCCCCGCGGGGCTTGTCTCCGTGGTGTCATGTTCGGGGGATTTAAGGTAAGAAAATTGTTGGTAAGGAAATTTGGTGCGACGAGTGATTATTTTTTGTTGTAAGGGTGTTGAGCATGGAGTAACATTATAAATGTGTTAAAGAGGTGTTCCGTGAATCCGAAGGTTTATATCGAATCGTCAGTTGTGAGTTATTTAACAGCTAGACCAAGCCGTGATATTGTTGTTGCGGGAAGACAAGCTGTTACACATGACTGGTGGCAGAACCATCGTAAGCGGTTTGATCTGTTTATTTCCGTCTTGGTGGAGTCTTGTGGTTTTCAATGTCCCTTGCTTTGTTCACCGGAAGAACTGGGAGGAGTTTCCAATGATTAATGACCCTATTGTTGAAGAGATACGTAAATACAGGAAAGAACACGCTGAACAGCATGGGAATGATTTGAAGCGTATTGTCGAGGCATTCCGCAAAAAAGAACTTTTATCTAAGCGCCCTTTAGTTAACTTTGGCCCGAAACCTTTACTAAAAACGAATCGTGCCGAGCAGGTTGCTGAGAGCGTTGCTCCATATTCTTCTGAATAATATATGTGGTGGCTACAATTTTTGGTGCCGGGCCATAAAATAAAATTAGTGCGCTCTTTGATGTTAAGTATAGAAGCCATCGCTACTTACTAATCTAGGACCCGATCCTGATTCCTCCATAAAGGTATGCTGTTTCAATAAATTAACCGGTATTCTTCATAAAAAGTGGCAGAACATTCGTTTTTTCTATTCAAATTGCTCTATGTTTAGCGTACTATTATAGACATTGTTACGTAAACTACTAGGGCTTTGTGAAGTCACGCAGCCGGTTTATACTTTTTTCAATAGCAGGTGGGATGCATTCGGTGAATATTAAAATTATACAACCAGCTAGGGCATTGAATGGCGCTTTCAGAAAAGTGAAGCCTGGTAGAACATCTGTTGAGTGTTTTAAAGCAAACCTTACCGAGTTGCTTGACAGACGTAATGATAGTGAATCTGAAGAGTTTCATAAGAATCTTGTCATCGATTTTCTGAAAAAGACCTATTATGCCCCTCAATACTTTATCAACACAAAAGGGCGCAATGATTTAGTAATTCATAATGGCGATACAGCCAGTTCGGCTGTTGGCGTTATACTGGAAGTAAAACGACTAACTAATAAAGCAGAGATGTTGACTAAAGAAAAACTCAATGTCAAAGCTTTGCATGAATTAATCCTCTATTATCTTCGAGAACGAATTACGTTAAATAATCTTGAGGTTAAATATCTGATTGCCACAAGCATCAATGAATGGTTTGTCTTTGATGCAGCCCTTTTTGAGAAGCTTTTCGTAAAGAACAGGAAAATGGTTCAATTGTTTGAGAAGTTTGAATCTGGTCAGCTGTCAGGTACAAACACAGATTTCTTTTACGATCAGGTTGCGGCTCCGTTTGTTGCTGAGATTACCGAAGAAATTGAGTTTGCATATTTTGATATACGAAATTATGAAAAACCATTAAGGAATAGTAATCCGAAGGACGATAATAAACTTATCGCCCTGTTTAAACTTATGTCGCCTGAGCATCTTCTTAAGTTGCCATTTGCTAATGACAGTAATAGCCTCGATAAGGGCTTTTACACCGAGTTGTTGCATTTGATTGGTTTAACCGAGATAAAACAGGGTGGCAAAAAGCTCATCCAGCGAAACAAAGAGGGTGAACGCAATACAGGTTCTTTGCTTGAAAGCATAATTGTTCAGCTGGAAAGTCTGGATAAAGTCAGGTATCTGGCTAACCCCGGACAATTTGGTGAAACCCATCAGGAACGACTTTTTAATGTTGCTCTGGAATTGTGCATAACCTGGATAAATCGGATTCTGTTCCTGAAGTTACTGGAAGCGCAACTTCTCTGCTATCACAGAAACGATAAGAGCTATGAGTTCTTGAACCTTGATTTGATCAAGGATTACGATGACCTCAATTCTTTGTTTTTCCAAGTCCTTGCGTGTAAACATGAGGACCGCAATGAGGATGTGAAAGAGCTCTTTAAAAATGTTCCCTATTTAAACAGCTCTCTTTTTGAAGCTACTGCGGTTGAGCACGAAACTATTTTTATTAGCAATTTGCGTGATGATAAGGCAATTCCTGTTCTTAAGTCGACTGTTCTAAAAGACCTGAAAGGTAAGAAAAAGAGTGATCAGCTCAATACGCTTCAATACCTTTTCGAGTTTCTCAATGCTTTTGACTTCAGCAGTGAAGGCTCAGAGGAAATTCAGGAAGATAACAAAACACTCATCAGTGCATCAGTGCTGGGCTTGATATTTGAAAAAATCAATGGTTACAAGGATGGGTCATTCTTCACCCCTGGTTGCATCACCACCTATATGTGCCATGAGGCGCTCAGCAAGGCTGTTGTTGATAAATTTAATATGACCAAGGGGTGGGATTGCAGTGATCTCAATCAGCTGTATGATAAAATTGAAGACAGAGAGGAAGCTAATGAGATAATCAACAGCTTAAAGATCTGTGACCCTGCTGTAGGATCGGGCCATTTTCTGGTATCAGCGCTAAATGAATTAATCAGAATAAAAAGCGAGCTTAGAGTTCTTCAGGATCGTGATGGCAGAAGGCTGAAGGAGTATGAGATTGATGTTGTGAACGACGAGCTTATTATTACAGACGATGATGGCGAGTTGTTTGCATATAATCCCTTAAATAAAGAGAGTCAGCGTGTTCAGGAGGCACTCTTCCATGAAAAACAGGTCATAATTGAAAACTGCCTGTTCGGTGTGGATATTAACCCCAACTCAGTAAAAATCTGTCGCTTGCGCTTGTGGGTTGAGCTGCTGAAAAACTCATACTACAAGAGTGATATTGAATTAGAGACACTCCCCAACATTGATATTAATATCAAATGTGGCAACTCGCTTATAGCCCGCTTTAAAACAGATGCTGACTTAAGTAAGGCACTGGTTAAAAGCAAATGGACAATTGATAGCTACCGCAGATCAGTTCAGATGTATCGCAATGCAAAGAGCAAAGATCAGAAAAGAGAGATGGAGCAGCTGATTAATAGGATCAAATCTGATTTTAGAAGCGAAATAGCCTGGAATGATCCCAAGGTCGGAAAACTGCAGAAGCTTACCGGTAAACAGTTGGAGATGACTCAGCAGCCTGATCTTTTTCCGATGAGCAAAAAAGAAAAGACTCTATGGAATAAGAAACTTAAAAAGATCACGACGGAAAAACAAAAGCTGGAAGCTGAGATTGAAGAGATTAAAAACAACAAGGTCTTTGAAAATGCCTTTGAGTGGCGATTTGAGTTTCCTGAAGTGCTTGATAACGATGGGGTATTTTGCGGTTTCGATGTGATGATTGGAAATCCTCCATATGTGCAGATTCAGAAGTTGTCGGAACAGATAAAGAAACAATTAGGATTTGAAGATTATATGACGTTTTCAAAAATGGCCGACCTTTACTGTTTGTTTTACGAACGCAGTATTAATCTCCTCCGCGCAAAAGGGATTTTGTCGTTTATCACATCTAACAAATTCTTTAGAGCTGGTTATGGAAAAAATTTGCGAAAATTACTTAATGAGAATAATCTGAATAACATTGTAGATTTTGGTGAACTTCCTGTTTTTGATGCGGGCACCGATCCCTGTATAATTGAGCTTGTTAATCAAGCCGCCTCATCTGATAAGATCAAAGCGGTATCTGTGAAAGATATCTCCGGTGTACATGATGTACAGTTCGCTATGGCCAAACATGGATTCGACCTTGATCGCAACAGCCTTGATATTCATGGATGGACTCTCGGCAATCCGCAAGTAATGGCTTTACTTCAAAAAATCAGATCTGCCGGAATGCCTCTGGGTGAGTATGTTGAAGGCAGGTTCTACTACGGCATCAAGACAGGCTTTAATGATGCTTTTGTAATTAATCAAAAAACTCGAGAAGAGCTAATATCCAGTGATCCGAACTCTGCCGAATTGATTAAACCATGGTTGCGGGGTAAAGATATCCGACGCTGGTTCGCTGACTACCAAGACATATATATCATCAATATTCAAAGCAGCTCCAACAAAGATTGGCCATGGTCGCAAAAAGGAGATGATGCTGAATCCGTATTCTCGAGCACTTATCCAGCAGTGTGTAAATATTTATGTCAGTTCAAAGATAGGCTTGTCGCTCGCGATGATCAGGGACGGTATTATTGGGAACTTAGGTCATGTGTATACAATTATGAGTTTGGTAAGCCTCGAATAATGTATCCAGTTATAGCTAAAGTATCGCGATTTTTGTTTTCAAACAAGGAGTATTTTTCTAATGACAAAACATTCATACTTCCAACAAATAACATGGCGTTGTTAGGGATATTAAACTCTTTATTGATTTGGTTTTACCTTAAACAAGTTTGCACGGCTCACGGAGATCCGCAAAAAGGAGGGCGGCTTGAATTGCGAGGTATTTATATGTCAGATGTTCCTGTTTTGACAGGGTTATCAAAGAATTCAGCTATAGAGCAGCGAGTTGAAACAATTCTGAATCTTAAAAAAACCGACCCTGATGCAGATGTATCGGAGCTTGAAGCCGAGATTGATCAGGTCGTCTACAAACTATATGGACTTACACCCGAAGAGATCGAGATTGTGGAGAAGACCCATGACAAAAGTTCTGCTTAAAACGAAAATACTGCCTGCTCTGAAAAGAAAGACGAACTACTTTGATTATGCGGGATTAAAAGCGCGTGTAGAGTGCTGCGATAAATCGGTCCCCGGCACAACTTTGAAGATGTATCTCTCGGAGTTCACGGAGAATGGCTTGATATTTGATGCAGGAAAAGGGTGGTACTCTTTTTTGCGGAATCCTCTTGAACTGAATAGGGCTCCGCTTGAGAAAATAATCAATGTTCTCTCTACAGCTTTTCCATTGCTCCCCTTTTCATGTTGGTCAACGGAGCAGATAAACCCTTATATGCACCACCTGCTCTCCCGTTATGTCACTTTTGTGTATGTTCCCGCTGATGCCATGGCGGCGGCAGGGGATGCAATCGAAGATGCAGGCTTACGAGTTTTGGTAAACCCAGGCAAAGATGATATCGAGAAATATTTCAGCAATCTGAATAATCCGGTTATTATTCGTCCTTCCGGATCAAAAGCACCCTTGGGAACTGCGGGAATAGCTGCGCCAGAGAAGTTTATGGTGGATCTGCTGGTTGAAAACGAGAAATTCCGGTTTATGGAACCTTCTGAAGCGGTGAACGCGGTCAAACGCATGATTCAGAGTGGTCGTGTTAATATGGCGGCTTTTCTCTCCTATGCCAGCCGTAGACAGGTTGATAAAACCGTGAAAAATATATACCAACTCCAAAATAATGAAAATACTGGAGTTGGTATATGATTTCCGGGAGTTGCTACACTAGAGAGTATCTTGAAACGCAACAGGCTCTTTTGGAACGCGGAGATCTTAATCTGCTCGATAAGTGTATTCATGCTCTTGCCTTACTTTGCAATCTAACTCAGACCGGGATTCCCTTTTTATTCAAAGGCGGCACCTCTCTTTTGTTGCACCTTCCAAAAATTAAAAGGCTGTCGATTGATATTGATATCATTAGCCCTGTTGATGGTGCCACTTTAGAAGCGGCTGTTAATCAACTCTCTACCATGTCTCCATTTGTTCGGCATGAAGAGGATGAACGCCGAATACGGGGGGTGCCTGCTCGCAGGCACTTTAAATTCTTCTATCCATCTGCCGCAACAGGCAATGAGGAATATGTTCTCCTTGATGTTGTTCTTGAAAAACACTGTACTCTTGCAGCTATTGAGAAACCTGTAAGATGCGAGTTTTTAAAGATGGAAGGGGATGTAAATGTCCAAACTCCAACTCTTGATGCGTTGCTGGGAGACAAGCTTACGGCGTTTGCCCCGCATACAATAGGAGTTCCTTTTCAAACGGATAAAGGGCTATCCAGGACAATGCAGGTGGTTAAACAACTCTATGATATTGGAGAGTTGTTTAATGAAATAAGTGATCTTGCGGCTGTGAAAGTCGCCTACGAAGGCAGTTTTCACCTTGAAAACGGTTATCATGACGGTCGGTATTCCATGACTGATGCCTTAAAAGACACAAAACACGTTGCTCTCCAGATATGCCTTGATGGCGTTAGAGGAGGCAATCCTGATGCGCTAATTACTGATCAGATGAAGGATGGAGTCGGGCGTCTGAGAGATCATCTTATACGTGACAGATTGAGATGGAATATTGACGTTAAAATAATGGCAGCCAAGGCATACCTTCTGGCTGCATACGTTGGCGGAGAACTTGAATTGCCCCCAGAGAGGCTTCGATATTCCCTCTCCAACGAGATTTTGGATTTCATTAGAAGTTATGACCTGCCGCATTTAAACAGCTTGAAACAAACTGTTCCAGAGGCCTTTTATTATTTGGCGTTGGCTATGGCCCCGACGGCCGGATTGCAACTCTAAATGCGACAAAATTCATTATGCTTGACAGCCGCTCAACTCTCCCTCGAATACATCCTTCGCGGATGTGTAGTCCAAGATCCGGCGCGGATAATTATTTATC
>JAQIBS010000155.1 GCA_027858965.1 Kiritimatiellia bacterium | reverse complement strand
CTTACGGCAGGCTGCTTCTGTCCCATATTTTTCGTTCAGTTCTCTAAGTGTTTTTGGATACTCTTCCATAGTATGGATACTACATATTGTGGCAGCTGGAGTCAAGGGCATACCCCATTTCAGATGAACATAAAGTGTAGTAGAAGCATAGCCGTATCCATCACCCACAATCGCGTGACCTGCGCCACCCCCTTGGATGCCAAGTAGGACCGGATAGCCACCGTCCAAATTGCTCAGAATCGCTTTCTGAACGAGAGTATCGGAAAATGAATCAACGATGTAACCGATCGCATTGGCATACCCGAACGTATCTTTTAACGCCAGGGACGTATGCGTAGTCGATGCGCCCGAGGAACTCGCCGTATAATTCATGCAAACGGATACACCGACATCTCTCGTCAGCTTTCCTATTGCCTGGCACTGGATTTCCGTGATGGCCGATGTCGGCATAAGCGGCATATCAGCCCAACTGTAGAGGCCGCCGTACGTTGAGGCAATGACCTTGACGCTATTTGTGTAATAGTATCGTTCTACCGGGCTCATGCTGGCTTCTGGAAACTGATGGAACCGCATCAATTGCGACATCGCCGTTGCCACGCAGCCGCACACATAGTTGTTCGGCGTATAGTAATTATAAGTTATTGGCCAACTCGAGTAGTTTCCGGCGGTCGATTGATCCCAAGTGGACTGCACCAATGGACTGACGCGGACATCAGTGACAGACGAGAGACCCAGAGTTGAGAAGTTGCTTTCCGCAAGCAACTCCGTCCACTGCACTTCCGGCGCGGTGCTACCGACGGGGTTCATCCTCGCAATCAACGGATTTACGGCGGTTTGCTTACGCACGAGATTAATGGTCCTGAGGCGGTTTTCGATGTCTTTATTCAACAAAATCCAGAGCGGGTTGGTTTCGTCTGCGACGAGGTCTTCGCCACCGGAGACCGCGATAATCGGATCGATGCCATCATCCGCTGATGTCACCACAAACCCGCCTTCTGAAAGCCTGACAACATGAAACAGCGGCGTGCCATCAGAACGGGTATAAGTCTTTCCGGCGACAGGCTTTCCGCCGACATTCGAATTCAACGGGTGCTGGTTGCGGCCTAACCACTTTCCGGTCGCGTTCTTTGCCTGAGCTAATGAGATCTCGGCCGCTTTAGTCGGGATAAAACTCACCAATACGGCTATACAAGCAAATGTCAGAACTGCTTTCCTATGCATAAAAGACTCCTTTTTCTTTTCTATGGACATCCCGAATTGCTTTTGAAATGTAACCCTACATCCTACGACTGATATCAGAAAGCGGCGCGACAATTATTATTTTTAGTACTTTCAGCTAGAACCTGTTTACCAAACGCTCAGCGGTTTTGACTAATTATGCGCCTAGCTTGCGACCGCCAGGTTTCTCGGAATTGCATTAAGCTCAATTTCCTGATCACAGTACGGGCACTCTCCAATTTGGCCCATATAAGCAATGGGGATCGTCATGCACTTCCCGCAGTTTGGACATATTATAATAATTTCTTTATTCATATAACCTCCATTGTCCGTCATTTACTAAAATATTTCATTTGTTTAGCACTTATTATACTCGCATAAACTCTGCCATGATGTAGTGCGTCAAAGAAATAGCGTATTTGTTGTCATTGTGATGAAATATATTCATTTTTTTGAAGTTGAAAATATCAATTTTGATTGTGTTACGTAACATTTTCTTATTTTTGAAATCCTTAGTACTTGATTTTTGGAGTGCTTTGATGTAGGTTATACACAAGTTTATAGGAAATAGTATGAACCCTAAAACGATCGTATTGGGATGATGCTGCTGGATGTGAGGAATTAATTGACTGACGAACAATACGAAGGAGGATGATGAACAAATCAGTGATATTAAGAATGCCGGAATTGAAATTTTCACCAGTACTGGACTCCGGTTTTACACCGCCTGTATTATGGCATCGGGCTTATCAGGCCTTATGTGACTCTGATCCTGCCAGTCGTGAACTGGTAATTGCTATAGCGCGTCCTGATGGGACTGTTTTTGTGCATCGGATGCAGGTGCTTTCCGATTCGGAGGAGAGAACTGAGCTTACATTTAAGGCGGTTGAACGTGTAATTAGATTTTTGCTTTGGCAAAAGGGTGGCTCTGTGATTTATGTGGCCGGAGCTTCAGAGATAGGAGAGGCTGTTGCAGCGGCTTACACTAAAGAGGGCGATCGCCATTTTACCTGGGATTTGATGTCACGGTTCTTTCTCTCACCTATGGAGGTAATCGTCTGTGAGATTGATGAGATTCCCGCTGTTAATGAAACTGCCCTGCCGCTGGGGCGTCATCTGGATGGCTGTCGTATCGGTTTTGACTTAGGTGGCAGCGATCGCAAATGCGCAGCCGTAATAGATGGCAAAGTTGTCTTTTCAGAGGAAATTGTCTGGGATCCCTATTTTGAATCAGATCCTGAATATCATTTTGCCGGAATTTGTGATTCACTGAAACGTGCCGCCGCCCACCTTCCGCGCGTGGATGCCATTGGTGGCAGTGCTGCTGGAATCTATGTGGATAATGAGCCACGCGTGGCATCGCTTTTCCGCGGGGTTCCACTGGACCTTTATGAATCACATGTGCAACCTATTTTTAAACGCGTGATGCAGGAGTGGAAAGATATTCCCTTTGTTGTGATTAATGATGGCGAGGTTACCGCTCTAGCCGGTGCCCTTTCGTTGAACGACAGCCCCGTTCTCGGTATTGCCATGGGCACAAGCCAGGCCGGTGGTTATTGCGATGTGAATGGTGGAATTACCCCATGGCTGAATGAACTGGCCTTTGCTCCCGTTGATTATCGTGACGATGCTCCAGCTGATGAATGGTCGGGCGATTGCGGGTGTGGCGTGCAGTATTTCTCGCAGCAGGCTGTAGCTCGTCTGATTCCTCTGGCAGGCATAGAACTTCCTGAGCCGGATATGGCTCTGCCTAAGCAGCTTGTATATGTACAGGAACTTATGGCGCAGGGCGATGAACGTGCAACTAAGATTTATGAGAGTATTGGCGTTTACTTTGGTTACTCTCTGGCTTGGTATGCCGAGTTTTACGAGATCAAGCATATGCTGCTCCTAGGACGTGTTACCTCTGGTGCCGGTGGTGACTTGATAATCAAGATTGCCGAAGATGTGCTCGCAAAGGAATTTCCGCAGTTAAGCGAGCAGATTAAAATATCTATGCCGGATGAAAAGCTGAAGCGTCACGGACAGGCCATTGCCGCCGCAAGCCTCCCTTCGATTGAGCAAATGTCAGCAACCTGTTAATAACCTGAATATAAAATGATTATATGTTTGATGTGTGTTTGCGGACGGAAGTAACTATAATAAAAGGTAAGTATTAATTCATATCGACTTTTCGAAAGTCTAACCATCTAAAGTCAAAAGCCTTTAATAATGAGTGATGATGTTGTAAAAAGTAAATCCGCATTGCGTGCGCCACCCAGCAGTAAAGAGGCGGAACGGGGTGTTCTGGGATCTGTTTTGCTGGATAGCAACCGGGTCATGGATATTTGCGAGGAGGGACGTGTTGTCCCTGAAACATTCTACGATCATCGCAATCAGCTGCTTTATGAAACCCTGCGGGGGATGTCTCACAATTCACAGACTATTGATACTCTGACTCTTTGTGAACAGCTCAGAACCCTGAAGAAACTGGATAGTGCCGGTGGAGTGGCTTACATTCAATCTCTGATTGATCAGACTCCCACAGCGGCTCATTCAGAGTACTATATTAATATTATCAGACAGAAACATCTACTGCGGACTATTATCCAGTATGCACGCGAAGCTGAATCAAGTTGCTATAATGAGGCCGTCGGAGCTGATCTGCTGCTGGGCGAGATTGAACAGAAATTTCTCAGTATTGCCGATCAACAGGAGGGCACTGCTCTTACCTGGTCTCAGGCAGTAACAAATACCATTTCGCATATTGACCGTCTGTTTTCCTTGGGGGCCGGGGCCGTTTCCGGATTGCCGTGCGGTCTGACTAATCTGGATAAAAAGCTCAAGGGGCTTCGGGACCAGGAGATGATCGTGCTGGCGGCACGTCCTTCGATGGGTAAAACATCACTGGCGATGAATATTGCTGAGTGTGTTGCTCTGGGACGGAATATTTACGGACAGCCTATGAAGGGAGATCATAATCGGCCACATGGTGTCGGGGTATTTTCTCTTGAAATGTCAACGGAGTCACTGGCCATGCGAATGCTCTGTGGTATGTCGGGGGTTCCTTCATTTCAGATTGACCAGGGAATTCTGAACCCGAAAAATGTAAATATGAAGCTTTCGCGAGGGGCCAATGACCTGAAGAATGCCCCCATCTATGTGGATGATACCGGTGGCTTGGATGTTATGGATATGCGTGCTAGAGCTCGCCGCATGAAGAAACGTTATAATATTGAGCTGATCGTGATCGATTATCTGCAGCTATGTAACTACCGGGAATTTTCCAAGCAGGGCCGTCAGATTGAAACATCCCAGATATCCGGTCAGATTAAGTCAATGGCGAAGGAATTAAATCTGCCTGTGGTTGTATTGAGCCAGTTGAGTCGTGGTCCTGAACAACGCGGTGATAAGACCAATAGACCTAAGCTCTCAGATCTCCGTGACTCTGGTGCTATTGAACAGGATGCCGATGTGGCGCTTCTTCTGAGACGCCCCTGTAAAGCGGCCTCTGATCCTGAGTTTGATGATATAAGGTTGGCCATTATAGATGTGGCCAAGCATCGTAACGGACCGACCGGTGAGGTGCGTCTTGACTTTGATGATGAGCTGACCCGCTTTGGTGACAGAGCCGATACGCGCAGCGAAACCAGTGGCTTTGATAATAAAGAGTAAGTGGCTAGGTCCGCGCAAGGCGCGAAGGTCGGCTGCGCCTCCAATAGTGAGATGTAAGAAGTGGGATGTAGAATGTGGTGTCCGGTCCTGATATAGGTTGTCACTTTGGGAAGGAAAACACCAAAGTGAATAAGAATGGAACACAATACAGCGAGGCTTTCAAACAACAAGTAGTTGACGCGATTGCCAAGGG
>JAQIBS010000078.1 GCA_027858965.1 Kiritimatiellia bacterium | reverse complement strand
GAACGTTTTTTGTTGAGGGTTTATCGTCACATGGTACTTTTTTTTTGTCCATATGTTTGTCGCATTTAATATTACAATTTGGCCCTTTCAACTAATGAACTAACTGAACTTGTGCCCCTGCATGAGGTGTGATAACATCCTCCACGTTTTGAAAATTTACTCATATTAGTGTTTGTCTGGATTAATATTATGACCATAAAAGATGTAGTCACACCTGAGAGAATTGTTTTTTTGAATAGCGAATCACGAACTGATGTGATTAAAAGCTTGGTGCCGGTTTTGGCATCTGCCCCTGGAATGCCGAATGTTGATCAGATGGAAGTTGCATTTCTGCAGCGCGAGGAGATGATGAGCACCGGGATTGGTATGGGCATTGGCGTGCCGCATATCAGATTGCCGGGAATTAATTCGCTGGTGATGGCCATTGGAATCCATAAAACAGGGATTTTCGATTATCCGGCTATTGATAACCTGCCAGTTAAAATTGTGGCCATGATTGCCGCTGGGGTCTCGCAGCACGGAGAGTACATCAGAATGCTGGCTAATGTAGTTACTGTTTTGAAGAGAGATGAAGCCAGAAAATCTATTCTTGATACCGACTCCGCGGATGAGGTTTATCGCATTATTTGCCAGCAAAAATAAGTTTAACCACGAAAGCCACGAAAAGCACCAAAGTAAAAAAGGTTTATCACAATCATAATGGAGCACTCTCTGGAATCCCTGCACTTAAATCTATTACTCTTAATGGGAATCGCACTCTTTGGTGGCACTCTGGGTGCACGCCTTTTTAAACGGATTCACTTTCCTCAGGTTGTTGGATATATTGTTATCGGCCTGATATTTGGTGAGTCGGTCCTCTCGTTGATCGATCATAAAACGATTGAAATGATGAGCCCCTTCAACTTCTTTGCCTTGGGCGTCATCGGTTTTATGATCGGAGGTGAGTTAAAACTCTCAATCTTAAAAAAGTTTGGCCGACAGTTTATGATCATCCTGCTGGCCGAGGGAATGGGCGCTTTTATTGCAGTATCCACTCTCACCTTTCTGGCGGGGCTGACGTTAACTCATTTTGGGCTGATAGATCTTAGCTGGCGTGTCTCGTTAGGGTTGGCCTTGTTGTTGGGAGCAATCTCCTCCGCTACCGCTCCGGCTGCCACCGTAGATGTCCTGTGGGAGGCGCGTGCAGGTGGTCCGTTGACGACCTCCGTAATGGCGCTGGTTGCTATGGATGACGGTCTTGCTCTTTTGTTGTACGGGCTTTGCACCAGCATCTCATCCTCTCTCTTTGGTGGAGGTGAGGCCTCATTGTTACACTCTTTGATGGTTCCTGTGGTTGAGATGGGCGGTTCTATTCTGGTTGGCGCCAGTTGCGGTTTTGTTTTGAATTATTGTCTGCGTCGTCTTAAAGACAAAGATAATGCGCTGACCTTTACCATCGGTGCGGTTTTTCTGGTTATTGGCGGCACCCGTCTGCTGGCGCTGGACCCGATTCTGGCATCTATGAGTCTGGGAATGACGCTTGTGAATCTGGCACCCCGCCGCAGTACAAGCGCCTTTGAACTTGTAGAAAAATTTGCTCCGCCAATTTATGTGCTCTTCTTTGTTTTAGTTGGTGCCCGCATGAAGCTTGATCATATGGAGCTGTGGGTTATTATCTTTGCGATTGTCTATGTGCTTGGCCGCACCGGTGGAAAGATCCTGGGATCACGCTTTGGAGCCGGTTGGGCCAAGGCCCCTGAGTCGGTTCGGAAATATCTCGGCATTTGTCTTTTCAGTCAAGCCGGTGTTGCCATTGGACTGTCGATTCTGGCCAGCCAGCAGTTTACAGGTGAACTTGCCCATGTTGGACAGACCATTGTGATTGTGGTTACTGCCTCAACCTTCGTTGTTCAGCTGGTCGGCCCTCCCTGCGTTAAGCTGGCGGTTCATAAAGCGGGAGAAGCCGGTGTTAATATCAATATTGAGGATCTGATTGCCACATATATGGTTAAAGATGTCATAGGCAAAGAGATGGTAGTTGTCGATGAGTTTGCCCCGCTTTCCAGAGTTCTGGATATCTTCAGTGAAAATGACGCACTCTGCTACCCGGTCGTAAGTGCAGAAAAACAGTTTGTCGGTATTGTTGCTTTCCAGAATATCAAAGATGCCCTGACTAAAAATGACCTTCACATGCTATTGGTGGCCCACGACTTGATGGAGCAACTGGATGAATGTGCGCTTATGGAAGACCCGTTGCAGGATACGCTGGATAGAATGAACAGCATTCAGCTTGATTATATGCCGGTTTTTGAGAGTGGCGAAAGCAGGCGTTTGATTGGATTCCTTGATCGCACCAGAGTCATGCATGCCATGACAGCCGAGATTCTCCGTCGCGGCCGTCAGTCTGAGTCTTTCGCGTAATAATGCGGTTTCACCGCATTATGCAAAAACACTTCGTGTTTTGAGAGATCAAAAGAAGGTGTTTTCCCTGTGTGGATTCCCTTTTAGAGAAAATTCATAAAGAAAAGCCTCAGCAACGCACCCAACTCCGCGCCCCTGCGCCTCCGCGCGCGATAACTACCAAGCTATAACATCAACTCCTGTCATAAAAAACAAGAAATTGAGGTGGCTTTTTTTGTAAATCATTTTCGCATAAAAGGTTGAATATCCAATAGCCAACACGGAACTCCCAATATCCAAGGCAATAACCGCTTCGCGCCAGCCTCTATCTTCGGTAGTCGTGATCAAAACTCTTCTTCTATGCAACGCGGAGCGTTGTTGACTAAAGCTGCGATGTTTAAAACACAAAGGGACATTTGAAACAAATAGGTTTGTTCATCACAAGAGTTTAATTTGGTTGCGGCTGAAAGCAGCTTTAGAACTTTAGAACTCTCGCACTCTCTTCCACTCTTCTCACTTGCCACTTTATTAATATTCCACTATTCTAATTACACCATGACAACTGACCGTAAAACCAGACGCAGTTTCCTGAAGCTCTCTTTTCTGGGGGCAGGGCTTTCCATGTCCAACGGCTGCTCTTCTGTCTATTATCCGAGAGCTTTCAGCCGCAAAAAAAGATCTCCCGTTCCCTCTGATCAACCTTTACGCCTGGCATTTATCGGAGTGGGAGGAATTGGTAAAATCCACCTGAATGTGATGAGCAAATCCAAAGTGCAGATCGTTGCCATTTGTGATGTGGATGAGCGCGAACTTGAGGGTGCCCGCGATATGCTCTCATTTGAATTTCCCGGTGTGCAGATATTCCAGGATTTCAGGGTCATGTTTGATAACGTTAAGAACCTCGACGCTGTTATCATTGCAACTCCCGATCATGGCCATGGGATGCAGGCAGTGCGTGCCTTGCGAGAGGGGTGTCATCTCTATCTGGAAACACCGGCTGTGCATACGCTCCATGAACTTAAAGTTCTGCAGAGTGAGGCCGACAAAGCAGGGCGTCTGGTCTTCTCCGGTGATATGCATTCGTCGCATGAAAAAGCTTTGCGTGCCCGTGAAGTATTACACACTGGTGTGACCGGCAATATCTTACAGGTGCATGCCTGGACAAACCGACCTGTCTGGCCGCAGGGCTCAGCTCTTCCTGCTGGCAGTGATCCAGTGCCACCCACTTTGGCATGGGATTTATGGCTGGCCGGAGCCACACTCAGATCTTTTAAACGCTTTACCTATCATAAGTTTAATTGGCGTGGATGGACAGATTTTGGCAGTGGGGCATTGGGCGATATCGGACCTCAGTTGTTAAGTTTTCCATATAAAGCACTGAATTTAAGTGCTCCGGAGAGCGTCGAACGTCTCTATGCCAGAGGAGGTTCAGGGGTTAGCTATCCAAAATCGAGCGAACTGCGTTTTATCTGCAAATCTGCGCTTCAGAGTAACAGGGTTGAGTTGTTCTGGTATGATGGTAATCGCATGCCACGAGTCGAAATCCTGCAGCAGACCAAGGCCACTCTGGGCCGGGTTCCCGGAACAGGTGTTTTGTTGAGAGGCGAGAGGGGTAGTTGGCTGGTTTCCGGTAGCGAATGTCGGCAGCACTATCTTGGACTGAATGGATCATCACGTATGACCGATTTTGAAAAACACGATTTATGGGTCTCTGCACCAAAATTTCTGCAACGTATCGGCAGTGCGCAGCAACATTTTCTGTATGCCGTTCGCAGTGGAAAAGAGTACGATTTTCGTAAGACCGCCGATATAGCCCTGAATAAAACGATCTTAACCGGAACCATTGCCCAGCGTATTGAAGGGCTGCTGAAATGGAAAGATCGTAAAGGACGCTTTACCAACAGCGATGCCGCCAATGCTATGCTGACCCCGCATCTGCAATCCGGCTGGGAATATTATTAGACAGTCTACAGTGTACAGTCTACAGTCTACAGTCTACAGTGTACAGTCTACAGTTGACAGTTGACAGTTGACAGTTGACAGTTGCATGGCTGGTAGCGTTATGGGCCGTATGGGTCCAATGAGCCCAATGTGGTTTGCAAGGCAGCGAAGGGTAGCGCTGTGAGCCTAATGTGCTTCGCAGGGCTGCAAAGAAGGGAAGCAAAACATCCGGCCCATACGGCCCATGACACAACCCGCGTGGGCGAAGCTCATGCTCTTGTGCAGAGCCTGAACACTGTAAACTGACGACTGTAGACTGACGACTGTAAACTGACGACTGACAACTGGAGAAGGATATGGATGCTGACATTTATACAATAGGCAAAGAACTTGATATGAAAGCCGAGCAGGCTAAGACCATGGCAACCCCACGGCTGCCTCCCAACCTGCCTCTCAAAATTATGTTTCTGACCTTTGATGTGTTGTATGGTAAGGGACGTAACCTGCCGAAAGTCATGGTGCTGGAAATTCTGGCTCGCTATCCCTATTGGGCCTGGGAAAATGGTGCCTATAAACTGCTCTCGCTATGGCACTGTAATACAAAGATGGTCTCTGAACAGAAGATTAAAGATGCTCTGCGTCATATTGATATGGGCCGCGAAGCTCAGGATAATGAGCAGTGGCACATGCTGCTATGGGCGGATCTCTGCCAACAGAATAATATCAAGCTCAACTGGTTCAAACACTTTCTTCTGCCACGTCACATGACCTTTGTCTATTTTTACATGACCCGCATCATGTATTGGCTGAATCCGGTCTGGTCATTCAAAATGAATGCCGCCTTTGAATCACATGCTGAGCATGAGTATATGCTCTATGCCCAGGAACACCCCGAATTTGATGATGTTGATGTTGATTCCATCTGGTTTGAATATTACCCGCGTCAGAAGACACTCGGCGACCTGGTGCGCCGCGTTGGTCTCGATGAGCGCGATCATATGAATCATTCTCTGGATGAGGCCGCCCGGTTGGAGAAGAAACGATAAAATATAAACGCTGAATGATAAATGGGTGCGTAGCTTGGTAGAGTTTTTAACCACTCGTCTTCGCGCTATGCGTCTACGCCGTGACAAGCGAAAAACACTAAAAGCACGAAAATAAAAGAGTCTGCGGCATCGGAGATGCCTTTGCGAGGCAAAATTCATACCGCGTTTTCAAGCAAGCTTGAACGTGTTTTGATTTTTGCCTCTTGTCAGCTTTGCTGACTAGTCTCTTTAATGGTGCGTAGCTGTTATTTTGACAGAACCATTAAAGGCTGGGAGGTGTTGAAGTGATTGACACACTTAACAGATTATTCTGCCAACAATCATTCTGCAATTTTTCATCTAAAAACTCATCACTCATAATTCATCACTCATAATTTCCAATGCCTCACGCTATTCACCATTTGCGGTTTACTCTTGTTTATGAAATAATACTCGCATATTTTCTGACCATATAAAAAGGACATATACTATGAAGAATTTTTCACGACGTAATTTCTTGAGAGCTGGTGCAACTGCCGTTGTGGCAGCTCCTGTTATTTCACAGGCATCAATGCTGATCCCCGGAAAACGTAAACCTCAGGTCGGCGTTCAGATGTATTCCATCCGCGAATATTGCAAAAAAGATCTTCCCGGTGCCTTTGCCGGTATCAAGAAGATTGGTTATGCAGGCGTTGAGTTTGCCGGTTACTATGGCAAGAGCGCTAAAGAGCTGCGGAAGATGATTGATGATAACGGACTGGTTGCCTGCGGTACCCATACCGGAATTGCCACGCTGGCGCCGGATAAAATTCAGGAGACAATTGCATTTAATAAGATTCTGGGTAACAAATATCTGATGGTTCCGCACATCGGCCGACCTAAAACCGCTGATGAGTGCAAAAAGATTGCCGCCCATCTCTCCGTGGCTGCCGTAACAGCCAAGGTATCCGGAATGTATGTGGGATATCATAACCACCAGCATGAGTTCAAAGACAAATATCCTTGTGGCAAATGTATGTGGGAGATGATCTTTGATAATGCCTCACCTCTGGTTTGTCAGCAGATGGATGTCGGACACGTAGTGGCCGCTGGCGAAGATCCTGTCTACTGGTTGAACAAATATCCAAACCGTGTTCGCACCTTGCATGCTAAAGAGGTTTATCCTGGTCCTGGAATTCTGGGACAGGTGCCGGAAGGCGTTAAGGGCGTAGATTGGGATGCACTCTTCGTTGCCGTCGAAAAAGGTGTGCTGGACTGGTATATTGTTGAAAGCGAAGCCGATCCTAAGACACTCGATAAGATTGCCGGCGGATTTGAATTTCTAAAAGCTAAAGGCCGCGCGTAAGGGGAGTCGCTTTGCTCTGTAAATTGTAAATGGTAAGTTGTGAGTTGTAATGTCTTCGATAGGCTGAATGTTAAAATGGTTAAAGGCGTTAAAGTCGTTGAATCGTGCTGCTGGAGGGACGGCTGTCCCTCCCGCACTCCTCTGTCTAATCTGCCAGTAGTGCCAGAAGCTGTTTATTAACATAATAGTTGGAGCGGCCCATGTGCAGCTCTTCAAGAATTCCGGCCTTAGAGAGCTCCTTGAGATACCTGGTGGCCGTAATGCGGCTCACGCCAAGCTCTTTTTGAATAAATGCAATTTTTGTATAAGGGTGGTAAAACAGGTTGTTGACCAGGTCCTGCGAATAGAAACCGGGGAATTGTTCTCTGATCTGGTGCTTAATAGAGAGCATAATGCCCTTAATCGATCTTACGAGTGATATTGTTTCCCGCGAGGTTTCCTCGACTCCTTTTAATATAAAAAGGACCCACTTATCCCAATTCTGATTGTCTCTGACCTCCTGAAAAAGCCGATAATAAGTATCTTTGTTGCGGATTATGTATCCGCTTAAATACAGGATTGGAATGGACAATAACTCCTCTTTAACAAGATAGAGGATGTTGATAACCCTGCCGGTCCGTCCATTACCATCGTAATACGGGTGAATGCTCTCGAACTGGAAATGGATTAACGCCATCTTGATCAGCGGGTCAAGATCACTTACCGATTGATCGTTGATAAATTTATCAAGATTCCCCATCAGTTCCACAATCTCATCATAGTTCTGTGGCGGTGTATAGATCACCTCTCCGGTTGTCTGGTTTCTCAGTATGGTTCCGGGTATTTTACGAAATCCCGCTTTATCCGGCTCGATTTGCGATTGTATATCGTTAATGAAGTTGGTTGTAAGTAAACCTTGATTGCGTACCAGATCAAAACCTTTTCGAAGTGCGGCCGAGTAGCGGCTGACCTCTTTGGCCGAGGGAAACAGGGTTGGATTGTCAAATGCCTGACTTTTAAAAAGTTCATCCTGAGTTGTGATGATGTTCTCAATGGCAGAGCTGTCTTTAGCTTCCTGTAAGGTCAGGGTATTGATAAGAATATTCTGGTTGGGAATGCTTTGCGCAACACCCTTAAGTTCTGCAAGAGCGCGGTGAGCAACAGCGGTCTGCTTTAAAACTTCCCTAGTTTCAAGATCGATGGCGAGCGGCAAAAATTGAATGCTTGTCATAAATTTTTCCATTTAATGTATATATTATGCCTCCTTTCTATAAATGGCAACTAAAATATGTATAGAAAACTGATATTTCTATACATATTTTGGAGAAGTGTACAGATCTGTCCGTTTTCTTAACATGCATTCTCCTTCAACATTTGAAAACACAAAGAGCCTAGGTCCGCGCAGAGCGCGGAGGTCGGCTGCGCCTTCTAATTGTGAATTGTAAATTGTGGTAGCACAATCGGCATCGGTATCGGTATCGAAAATGCAGTTCGAATAGCGTACCCAATTTTTTGAACAGAAGGTAACGAAGGAAACAAGCTGGGTTGCGGGCAGAGCCCGCTTTAGGCTGCCAGGTTAAAAATGTTGAATCGTGCTGCTGGAGGGACGGCTGTCCCGTCGTCCTTGGTTGCAAATATTTTTGACCTCAAAAAACCTACCAAGCTGCAACAGATTTTTATACCCCCCATTTTTTACCAACAATTTCAAACTACGAATCTCCGCGAAAGGTAATTGCTTCTGAGAAGCAACCCTACAGCCTACGGCCCATATATGCGCAGCACTGTAGAGTTGGCGACGGGAGCCAAAAAACTTCTAATTTTCGCCCCTCGCAGAGACGCAGAGTTTGGTTGCTGCGTTTAACCCGTAAAAAAACCGACAAGCATCTCCGAGAAATATCGGTGGTCGTTCTTCTCCAACCGCCCGATTTTTTTAACGATAATATTTTTATCCAGTGTAGCAAACTTCATCCGCAGCATGGATGGTCATAGATTTCATCCTCTTCGTTATCCCATTCCATAAATGAAAATTCCGACAAGCCGACAATGGATTTTAGATTTTCCGTCTCCGGTAATTTTGTTATTTTCTCCTTATTATCGGCGATATAATCCTCAATCAGGGAAGAAACTATGCCGCCCATGGTTTTTTCCTCTACTGATGCAATAATTTTCAATATCTTTCGCTTATTATTATCAATACGGATACTCATAACACTCATAAAAACCTCTTCTCTCTTTAAAACCTACATGTAGCATATATTGTTTTATGTAAAAAATCAAGTGTGTCGAAGTGGTTGCAGCAGAGATTTTACCCCCGATTTTTTACCATACCCCCTCCACGCATCCACCTTTGTGCCCCAGCGCCTTCCCCGTCAGGGCGTAGTACTGCTTGCAGTCGAAGCCTGATGCGGGAGATAATTAACGAAGCGCACCCACAATTCACAACTCACAGTTGACAACTTACGGAGCGCAGCGACTCCTCTAACCCCTCCAGCTCCCTCCCACTCCCTAACCCCTAAACC
>JAQIBS010000099.1 GCA_027858965.1 Kiritimatiellia bacterium | reverse complement strand
TCCATGTTACTTTTTCCTTTCTGCAATTTTTTGAACGATTTTTGTTGAGGGTTTATCGTCACATGGAACATTTTTTTTGTCCATATGTTTGTCGCATTTAATATTACAATTTGGCAATTTTCTAATTTATCTTATTTTTCTATTTACAAACTCAAACAAATTTGGTACTTTAGTTTTAAATTAAGTGGTAATAGTTTTTTAACGGACATTAAATACTACTTAAAACAAACCAGATTTACAAACACAACATAACCAAAATACATAACACACACACACAATAAAATAATACATAACCATACCCTAACCCCCTCCTATGGAGGGGGTTTTTCTATGCCTACAGGGCGCATCTGTGAATCGTTACAACAATCCACCGTATAACGGCGGATATACCTTATCAGCATTAAAGTATATCCGCCGCTCTGCGGTGGATGAAAACAAATGCTTTATGTGAAGAGCTATAAAATGTGGAGCGCATCTGCGCTCAGTGCATCTTTCCAAATGAAACCAGAGTTAGGCAGAGTATTTCTTTCGTAGGTCCGATTTCCTATCGGATTGTCCGGTAGAAAACCGGACTTACGTTATTGCCACGGTATAACAGCAGTATTCTGTACTCTAATGCAACGATTGGCTAAAATGCGCGCTAACAGAATACACATAGACAACAGATAACATAAACGCTATATTAAATGACAGTAATTGATCAACTTCATACAAAGACAAAGCTACCAGCTACAAGCTACAAGCTACAAGCTACAGGCTACCACCTGTTTTTGAATTTTGACAAACAAAGGATTTTTTCACAATGAGACGACTTTTTAACTTCCGGGATTCAGGTAGATTGATTATTGGAACAATCAGCATATTGACTGCCGCCTGCGTCTCGGCCGCTGAAGCTGCAACAGACGCACCCAAAGTCGCCAACTCAATGCTGCAAGGCATTGACTGGGTTGTGCTGGGAATCTTTTTCATGCTGGTAATCGGCATCGGCCTGATGGCTAGTCGCTCTGCCGGCAAAAACACATCTGAATTCTTTCTTGGCGGTCGCGGCATGCCATGGTGGCTGTTGGGCGTTTCAATGGTGGCATGCACATTCAGTTGCGACACTCCTAACCTTGTAACAGGCATGTGCCGTATGGGCGGAGTCGTATCTAACTGGGGCTGGTGGGCCTTTCTGATAACAGGAATGGTCACTGTATTCATCTATGCCGGCCTGTGGCGCCGCAGCAAGGTCATGACCGATCTGGAATTCTATGAATTGCGTTACAGCGGCAAACCAGCTGCATTTCTGCGTTGTTTCCGTTCTCTCTATCTAGGAGTCTTCTTTAACTGCCTGATTATGGGAACGGTCACACTGGCTGCCATTAAAATCGGGGCGGTTATTTTTGGCCTCGATCCCCTGCCATCAGTCATTTTTGCGTCTGTTGGCGTTGTTCTCTATGCAACCCTAGGTGGTATTAAAGGGTGCATCTGGGCGGACTTCTTTCAGTATTCCATCGCCATGTTCGGAGCTATCTATGCCGCATACATTGCCTGTCAGCAACCTGAAGTGGGTGGACTTACCAATCTACTCAAGCACCCTGATGTCGTGGGCAAACTGAGTTGGATGCCTGACTTCTCAAACTGGCTGGCATGGGTCCCCCTTCTGCTTATCCCTGTTGTTGTTCAATGGTGGGCAGTCTGGTATCCAGGCGCTGAACCGGGTGGAGGAGGCTACATTGCCCAGCGCATGCTGGCAGCCAAGAACGAAAAGAATGCCATTGGCGCAACCCTCTTTTTCAACTTCATGCACTATGCAATCCGTCCCTGGCCATGGATTATTGTAGGTTTAGCCTCTATCATCTGCTACCCCCAGCTGGCTGATATCAAGGCCCAGTTCCCTGGCATCAGCCCCGCTTATCTTGCGCATGATATTGCATACCCGGTTATGATCTCCAAACTGGGCCCGGGGTTTCTTGGTCTGGTTGTAGCCTCACTTGTGGCTGCCTATATGTCCACGATCGGCACACACCTCAACTGGGGGTCATCCTATGCAGTAAATGATTTCTACAAACGTTTTCTGAAGCCCAATGCCTCTGAAAAAGAGCTGGTGATGGTCGGTCGTTTATGCACTGTACTGCTGATGATTATTGCCAGCACAATGGCACTGACCTTTCTGGAGAGTGCCAACCAGGCCTTCGAAATCCTATTGCTTTCAGGTGCGGGAACAGGAGCAATCTACATTCTTCGCTGGTTCTGGTGGCGAATCAACGCATGGACTGAAATCATCGCTATGATTGCCGCAACCATTGTGGCCTTCTGGATTGTTTTAGGACTTAAAACCGATGGGACAATCAAATTCTACGTAGATTCATCAGCTGTCAGTGATAGGGTCCTTGCAATTGAAAGCCCGGAAATGGCCAGAACCCTTTCATTCCAAAGAGCTGAAATGCAACCCGCTATCGACAAGCAGAAAGCTCTGCTAAGCAAAAAAGTAGATGCATGGAAAAAAGCAAATAAAGAGAGTCAGGCAGCCCGTGATCAGGCGCGTGCCGCGTATGACACACTCAATGTGCAAATCGGACAAATGGAGAAAAACAACAGTGTTCTTTCACTGATCACGGATAGCGCAGCCTTGATAAACATTGCCAACTTCAAAGCCAGACTTGAATCCGATCTTCTTGAAAGAGAAAATGCTAAACTCGCAAAAGCTAATTCTAAATTAGCCCCGGATGCAAAAGTTGCCCTCAAAACAAAAGCGTTTAGCTCAATTGCCGCTATCATCAAAGGTAAGACCATTTATGTTTATGATACAGAGATCATCAGCTTAAAATTTCCGGTACAGCTGTTGATCTGCGTTTTCTTTGTCACTATTGCCTGGCTGGGTGCCACCTTTTTATCACCCGGAACGAACAAGGCAACACTTCGTAATTTTTACCGCACATGCCACCCCGGCGGACCTGGATGGCGCCGAGTCGTGGAAGAGGCCAAAGCCGATGGCGAAAACATTGATGAAAAGAATCTTGTTTCGGATTGGAAAATGCCGATACAGATACTCTGCATCATGCTGGGCTGTTTTGCCATTTACTCCTCTCTTTTCTGTATCGGCAACATTATTTACGGAAAAACCGTCGGGGCTATCATAATGGCAGTAGTTGCCATTGCTTCAACCGTTGGACTCTTCTTCTGCTTCGATAAAATCGGAACTGAGGATTAAAATAGCTGGTAGCTGGTAGCTGGTAGCCGGTAGCCGGCAAACTGCAAACTGCAAACTGCAAACTGTAAACTGTAAACTGTAAACTGTAAACTGTAAAACAAAACTATGAAACCTTTCCTGCTATTATCAAGCCTCTTTCTTACACTGGCCAGCATGGCCAAACCGGTAACCGAAAAAGTCAATGTGCTGGATCTTGTTCGCAATGGAGCCGTGGAATTCAACCTCAATCCTGATGCCGATCTGGCTGATCTGCCAGAGAAGGTCTTTCAAATAAACAAGGACATGCTTCATATAAGCGGTCGTGGCTATGGTTATATGGCCACAAAAGATGAATTTAACGACTACCATCTAGTAGTCGAATTCAAATGGGGAACAAAAACATGGGGAAAACGAGCTGAATGCGCACGCGACAACGGGATTCTCGTGCATGCCCACGGACCACACGGAGCTGCTGGCGGAACATGGATTGCCAGCTTCGAAGCCCAGATCATTGACGGAGGAATGGGAGATATCATCGTTATCAGCGCCAAGTTGAAAGACGGCACAAAACTGACATCATCCCTGACCAGCGAGATTGAACTGGACCGCGACGGAGAGAAACGCTGGAAACGCGGTGCCCCCCGCAAAACCGTCACAGGCGGACGTATAAACTGGGAGAAGCGTGATCCTGATTGGAAAGATATCATCGACTATCGCGGCGCAGATGATCTGGATGCCCCTGCCGGCGAGTGGAATCGTCTTGAAGTGATAGCCAAAGGAGATACACTACGCTATATTTTCAATGGACAAACTGTCATTGAGGCATTTGATGTATCGCCCTGCACAGGACGTATCTGCATTCAGACCGAAGCCGCAGAGATGATTGTCCGTCGCTTTGAGCTCTGGCCTCTGGGTCAGTTTAAAGAAAAGTGGAGTAAGTAACCAAGTTAGCGCGCCCTTTTTTGAGGTGAAAAATTTAAGAGGTGAAAAATGGAGATACGCTTATTTTGATGCGTATGCGCAAAGCAGGCTCAAGTGAAAGTAACCCCAACTTCAGCACTCTCGCACCCCGCACACAGGAGACATCATGAAAAACGTAAAGGCCCTGAAGGACCGGATGACACTGACCCCTGATGCCATCGTGAATCCAGACGCCGCAGACGTGTTCGGAGACATCCTTTCAGCCACGCACGCCCTAGTGTTGCTGGCCGCCGGAAAAGGCACACGTTTCGGCACCGCCCCGAAATGTGTACAACCGGTGCGGGGTATCCCACTGGCCCGCCATTCAATCAATGCATTCCGTCATGTGTGCCCGGCACCCTGCATCACCCTGGTGGGATACGCCCATGAGGAGGTCATGGCAAAACTGGCCGGTGACAACCTGTATGTAAAAACCGCAAACCCGACCGGCGGCACGGCATGGGCCGCATTCGAGGCACTGTGCGTTCCAGGCCTTATGGAAAACAACCCGCTGCTGATCATTGCCATGGGCGACCGCATCATCCCCGATTCGATCTTCCGGCGGTTGCTTGATACCCATAAAGCCGACGAAACTGAAGCGGACATGACCCTTCTCTCTGCAGTCTACACGCCTCCCTCACAACACGGAAAAGGACGTATCCTGCGGGACACCCGCGGACAGATCAGCCGCATTATCGAGCAGTGCGATATCAACGCCGTGAACGATCCTATGGAACGCCGCAGCCTCAACAATCTGACAGAGGCCAACTGCCCGCTCTATGCCATACGCGCACACACGCTGCACCGGTATCTCGGTGGACTCCGCAACGATAATGCACAGCACCAGTATTACTTTACAGATCTGGTCGGGGCTATCCGGCAGGATGGCGGTTCCATCCGGACGCTGTCCATCTGCGACTCCGACCCGGAATACGTTCTGCTCTGTTCTGATGTCACGCGTCCGCCAGACCTGGCACGCCTCGAATCCATCCTGGCCTCATCTGCTGCGACCCCGCCGGATAGCGCCAACCCGGTTCAGGCTGCCGCCGGTATTATCACGGCTGACCGGTCTCCCGCTCAAACCGCATCCATCGCTGCACAGTTGCAGGAACTGCTTCAGACTGCAAAACAGAAAGGTGCAGGATACAAAGCCGAACAGCCTGTCGCAATCGGCATCTCCGGAGGCCGATTCAGAATCGCCTTCATGCATCCCGATATGGGGCGTTTCTTCGGGCCCGCCTGGCAGATGCCGACAGGTGCCATGGAAGCATCGGGCCGGGAACAGATCGTCCTGCTGGCGCAAAAGACAGAGGACATGCGCATTCATCATGTGCCGACCCAGCCGGTCTTCAGCGAAAAAGTCACCTCGATCGATGCCGACAACCCGGACATGTATCCGCCTGCCACGGTGGACAGTGTCTACACATATGAATCATTCGGTACGAAGATGGCTGAAAAAATCCTTCTTTCTCTGGGTTATTTTTCAGACAGCGAAATCCGCACACGTAAAAACGCCGGTTTGCCCCTTCCCCCGCATGCCCTGTGGCTCAGTAACAGTATGCGGCGTCCGTTCTCCCTAATCTGCAACGCCATTGCCTCGCTGCGCACCCTGCGGCACGGCCCGGCCGGAGAAAGGATTCAGCAGCACCTGGACAGAAATCATTTCCAGGGCTTGCGGGTGCTTTCTACAGGCGCTATCCCGCAAGGCGGGTTTTCCAGTTCATCCGCCTTGACCATTGCCACAAAAAACGCACTCAATGCCCTTTATGGATTCGGTATCCCCGAGGACACACTGGTGCACCTGGCCTGCCAGGCGGAATACGGCACCGGTGTCAGAGCAGGCTCACTGGATCAGGCCACAGAGCAAAAAGGCAAACACGGGCAGGGCGCGTTGATTTCATCCAGTCCACGGGACAACTACCGCATACTCGGCGTTTTTCCCGTCCCGACGAAACGCATTCATTTTCTCTTCCCCTACACCGTGGACCGGGACCGCGACGCCTGGCGATGGTCGGCCGGCATGTATGCCTCCACCCCGGATTCAGCCACACCGACCTCTCCTGAAATCAGGAAACTGACCGGAAAAGTGGCAGAGATAGCAGCCCGACTGTGCCAGCTTCCCGCTGAGCAGGATTTCTTTATGATCATGGAGGAGGACTTGCTTAGCAGCGGTCGTCTAGGCCCGGGTGCCCTGACCCGTGTCTATGATATCCTGCACCGCCTACCGCTGCTGATCTCGCGGCAGGACCTACGCACCCAGTTCCTTGACGCATGCGAAACACAGAACGAAGCAGATGCCTCCGTTGAAACGCTCTTTTCAGGCTGGCGGGAACCCCAACTGCTACGCGGCACGGCCGATGGACCAATCGCAACAGAACAGGGCATTCCTCTTCGGGCCATGGTCGCCTATCTGTTTGTGGAAGTAGCACGCTGTTTCCGCCTGATTCACGAACCAGACCGCTGGATTACACACATCACCCGCTCGCAACGCGGCGACTGCTGTTTTGACATCGACCCGGAACATCTTCCGGATGCAGCGGCACTCCTCAACGAAGCGGAGTGGGAACGGGGCCTTTCCGGACCGGAAAAACTGGAAGGGTGGCTGCAACGTACTGGCGCCATCCCGTTCGATTACAACAGGGATCTGGACGATCTGTCACTGGCTGCCAGCCCCATGAAGCCGCTGCATGAAATCCACGGTGGCAGCTTCTTTCGCGGCCTCGCGCTGCTGGATTTTGCCGAAGCCATGCTCAAACGAGCATTCGGCTACGATGCCATAGCGGTGCGGGTGAATGCAGCTGGACAGGGCGACTTCCTGCAGCTTCATCTGGATGCACAAAAGGTTGCGCCGCAGGATGTCAAAGTCTTTCTTGATCAGGCGTTCTATGCCCGGTTCGGATTAGCACCTGCCAACCGGTATGTGGAACCCCATCCCGGCGGCGGCGCACTCGGCGTCCGCCTGGACCGCTTCGACCAGCTTCCCTTGCTCATTGAGGCCCTTTCTTTCGGGAAATAGAGTAGGGACTTAGGGTCTGCCCTGAATGGCACGAAGTTAAGCATCACATCAGCTCAAGCATGCATCCCTGGTGCTTCTCAATATCCAATAATCAGCCCTTGATTTAGAACTTAACCTCACATTTAGTGTCGTGCTCGCAGAGCAATGCAGGCGTTGATTCTGACGAAGGGATAAACGAAAACTGAACTGTGTCTCTCCTGAAATTCACCGGTCAGTCTCAGCGCCTCAGCGAGAACTTGAAAAGAAAATTAATTTCAACATGTTGCTTCATCAAACCTCGTAAAATCGGACGGCGGGCCGCCGTCCCTCCAGCAGTTAGCCCCGAACGCCTTTAACTATTGTTACCACCCCGCTGCACTACTTGCCACTTGCAGAACAGCGAGCCAGACATTATTATATATGTAAATGAAGTCCCGCCTTACAAACATAACTGCAACACTCTCACGTGCCATCCGCCTGATCTGGCTTAGCAGCCCCGTTCTTGCCCTGTGGCACGCCCTGCTTACAATTATTCAAGCCACCCTGCCTTTGATCTCTCTGATCGCCACAGGGCAAATAATCAACCACGCAAAGAATCTCTATGGAAAAGGAGATCTTGCCGGCCTCTCCCTATCAACAGCGGCCGACCTGTACGCAGAGAACCCCGAATTCAGAACTCTGGTTCTCTGGTCTCTTCTATTGGCATCATGCATTATCATCACTGCATTCCTGAAAATTGCAATCGCATGGATATCAGAGTTTCATAGCATCGCAGTTACCGACACCGTCTACAAAAAAATGCACCAGACTCTGATCAAAGCCGACTATGCGTTCTTTGAGAATTCCGATGATCAGAATGATCTTTATATGGCCCGTGAACAGGCCATATCCCGTCCAGTACGTATTATCAGCGGACTCAATCAGCTCATCCATAGTTTCACAGGACTGGCAGGTGCCCTGGCCATTCTCTTCAGCTTAGCCCCCCTGCTTCCTCTGATCCTCTGTATATCTGTCATCCCCAACCTTTACTTCAAATTTAAACGCTCCCGCCGGTTTTTTGAGTGGCGCAAAAACCTGATCCCGCTGGAACGCAAAGCGGCCTATTTTCACACAATCATGACCGGAAATGAAGGAGCCAAAGAGATCCGACTTTATGGACATGGCGAACTCTGCCAGAAACGCTTTCAACATGCAAGAGATAAACTCAAGGCCCAGCGGGCTGCCTGGCGCAAGTTTGTTCTGGCATACGATGCCTCAGCCCTGATTGTCGGATTCATCGTCATCAGCGGAGCTCTCTTTATACTATTGGACAAAACACTGCAGGGCGCAATCTCTGTTGGATCTCTCTATATCTGCATTCAGGCTATCCGTAGAAGCCAGAGTGTTATCTCGGTAATTTCAAGCTCTGTGGCATCCCTGCTGGAGGACTCCATGTTCCTGCAAAGCTACGAAGAACTGATCAACCGCACACCGCTGATCAAAAAACCGGCCGCCCCTGAGCCTGTGCCTCATCCACTAAAAACCGGCATTGTCTTTGAAAACGTCTCTTTCTCCTATCAGGGAACTGCCACACCAGCTCTCAGCAACATATCACTCACTCTCAATAACAATGAACGCATAGCTCTGGCAGGCTCCAACGGCGCTGGTAAATCAACCCTGATCAAACTGCTCTGCCGCCTGTACGACCCCACTGAAGGACGTATTCTAGTAGATGGAACCGATCTACGCGATTTTGACCCCGACCTGTGGCGCAAACAAATCGGCGTTCTTTTCCAGGATTTCAACTCCTACCAATTCTCCGTAGCCGATAACATCCGCATCGGCCACCCCGCATTCAATGCAGAGGACCCCGCAATTAAAACCGCCGCCGACGATGCCGGGCTCACCCTCTTTATTAAAAAATGGCCTCACGGCTTGCGAACACTTCTGGGCCGATGGCTTCATAACGGCATTGAACCCAGCACAGGACAGTGGCAGAAGATTGCACTGGCACGCGCCTTCCTTCGTCCCGCCTCCCTCTACCTACTGGATGAGCCCACAAGCGCACTTGATGGGGCAGCCCAGCGTGAAACACTAAGCTCTCTCGCAAAGCTCTCTAAAGGCAAACTGACCATCTTCACCTCCCACCGCACCCTCCCCGTTGGTCTGGCCGACCGCGTCATCCTTTTATCTGATGGCTCTGTTGCTGCCGACGGAACTCCCGACCAACTGAACACCAGCACTGAATTTAAAAAACTCTTTGAGGATGCGTAGAGAGGGAAGGTTTAAAAGGTTAAAGTGGTTGAAAAGGTTGAAAGGAGAAAAACTTGAAATTCCAAAACTGGAAAAGCTTGAGAGCCAGCGCGTAGCCTGTAGCCTGTAGCCTGTGGCCTGTAGCCGGTAGCCTGTAGCCGGTAGTTGGCAGCTGGTAGCGTTATGGGACCTATGGGACGTATGTGCGCCAACCTCACACCTCTAACCCCTAACCTCCCTAACCCCTAACCTCCCTAACCCAATGAACCCTGAACTCAAACAGAAGCTGAGAGATCTACCCGACAAACCCGGTTGCTATCTGATGCGCGACCGCAAGGGAGCGATCATATATATCGGTAAGGCCATCTCTCTGCGCAAGCGGGTTCAAAGCTACTTCCGTCCATACACCATGCGCAATGCCGCCCCTAAAGTGCGCAGTATGGTTAACAGCGTTGTTGACATGGAAGTCGTGGTTGTACGCAATGAAGCCGAGGCCCTCTTGACTGAGGGAAGCCTGATCAAACAGTACAAACCGCGCTTCAACATACTACTGCGCGACGACAAGCGCTACCTCGCCCTCAAAGCAGACCCACAGGCACCGGTTCCTCGTCTATCCACCTGCCGTATCATTCGCAATGATGGAGCCAGTTACTTTGGCCCCTTTCCCTCCTCTGTTGTCGTTCGTACCGTCCTTGACTTTGTTGAAAAGCGTTATGGCCTGCGCAAGTGTACCCCCCTCCAACCGGATCAGGAAACCTATAAACACTGCATGAATGACATCATCCGTTTCTGCTCAGCCCCCTGTATTCAGCGTGTATCAGAAGCTGAGTATCGCGAAAAATTTGAAGAGGCTTGCGCCTTTCTGCGCGGAGAACGTCTGGCCGTAATCGAAGAGGTCAAAGCGCTTATGGAAGAGGCAGCCGAAAAGCATCAATATGAAAAAGCAGCCTCCTATCGGGACACCTGGATTGCCCTGCGCAAAATGGTCAAACAACGCTCCCGGATCAAAACACCTCCAGAAATCCAGAGAGCCGAAGCTCTCAAGGGCGTCCACGAACTGCAAACTGTCATCGGACTGCCAGACCCACCCCATCGCATTGAGGGCTTCGATATATCCAACCTCTTCGGCACCCACTCTGTGGCCAGCATGGTTGTCTCTAACGATGGTATCCCCGACAAGCGATACTACCGCCGCTTTCGAATCAAAACTGTTGAGGGCGCTGATGACCCGCGCTCTATGGCTGAAGTCGTTACCCGCCACTACAAACGCTTACGCGATGAAAAAAAAGAGATGCCGGGGCTGATCATGATTGATGGAGGCATCACCCAGTTGCGCGCCTCCCGTGAAGCACTGCGTTCACTGGGGCTGGATATTCCCGCCATCGGGCTGGCCAAGCAGATGGAGGAGATTGTTGTGGACAGAGAGAATCAGCAATCGATCTTTATCCCCCATGACACCGCCGCACTCAAAGTCCTCATCCGCCTGCGCGATGAGGCTCACCGCTTTGCTGTTGACTACCACCGCCGCCTGCGGAACCGGACAATCAGAGAGTCCGCACTGGACGAAATACCCGGAGTCGGTCCTGCCAAAAAGGCCGCCCTGCTCAAACACTTCGGCTCAGTCTATCGCCTTGCAAGAGCCGGGATCGAAGAGATCATCGCCGTCCCAGGCATAGACATGAAAATAGCCATGGCAATCCACCGCGCTGTAAAGAATTCGTAAAAAAGGAACAATCCATGAAAACAAAAATACTTTTACTGACTGCAATATGCTGTACTCTATGCACTTTATCAATCTCCGCTACTGAACAGATAAAGGTACTTGTCATCACTGGGCTGCACGACTATAACAAGCCGGCATTCAATGCGATGATCAAAAGCTTTGAGGGTCTTGAGTGTACCATCAAGGAGATGAATAAAAACCCCGGTGCCCTCTTTGATAACATTTCCAAGTTCCCTTACGATGTTATTGCCCTGTACAATTTCAACCAGAGTATGAACGATAAACAAAAGGTAAATTTTTTAAAGCTCTTTGATCAGGGTGTTGGACTTGTTGCTATGCACCACTCCATTGCAGGCTTTCCCGACTGGATTGAATACGAGAATCTGATCGGCGCAACATACGTATTGGAAGAGCAGGACCGTGCCAGCCAACACTACTCCCGTCCAACCTGGAAACACGGTGTTGATATGCAGATCAGGATTGAAAATAAAGATCACCCAATAACCAAAGGTCTTGAAAACTTCTCTATTCATGACGAAACTTACAAGGGCTGGATCTATCATGACAACAACCACCTGCTGCTTTCAACAGAGAACAAACTGAGCAACACACAGATTGCATGGACTGTTCCACACCCCAATACCCGCGTATTTTTTATTCAGCTGGGCCATGACCAACATGCGTTTCAAAACAAAAACTACAAACAGCTGATTACCCAGGGTATTCAATGGGCAGCAAACAACAATTAGCCACTTATGCGGCTAGAAAAACACTTAATTGTTCTTTCTCCCGCTCAGCGGGATTGTTTATCGAACGATTCTCCAGCTTTAATGTAGTAGCCGCTGGTGGAAACCTCTTTGTAAGCCTGAAAAATGGAAAAGTTGTCTGCTTCGGAAAGTAATGCGGGGCACACCCGCATTACAGTTGATAATTGAAGGGTATTTCCGGGTAGAGCCCCCGGTTCCCCGAGATCATCTCTTACATTAACCCCGACTTCCAGTCGGGGTTAATGTGTTTTCTATTTTGAAGACCTCACGCGGAAAAATTTCTTGTCGCCGCCGACGGTCCAGCTCCAGATCTTAGCCGGGCCAGCATTGGTCCAGCTTTGAAGATCATCGGATGCTTCTAGCTGGAGACTCAGCGCGGCTTCTGTTCCAACCACATCCAGCAGCATTTCACCCATCGCGACATCGAGCACGGCGTTGGACGGGTAAAGGCCAAAGGTGTCGTCGTTATTTTGGATATATGTCACCAGATCGGAATCATCCGTAATCGGACTCAGGCCCTTTGCGACCTCTAACGCATCATCGAATCCATCGTCGTCCGTATCTTTTTTCCAAGGATTGGAACCGGCCGAGGCTTCTTCGGTGTTGGTGAGGCCGTCGTCGTCGGCATCATCCGAGAAGGTAGCCATGACAGTTTGCGATTCGGTCATCGTCACGAAGGCTTCGTTTGTGCCAGAGGCATCGCCGCTCCAGCCCATGAAAAGCCATCCACTGTCCGGCATGGCGGTCAAGATCTGTTCAGAGTCCTCGGCATAAAATCCACTGGCCACATCAACCGTTCCACTTCCGGACACACTGGCTGTGAGCCAGTAGTTGGTCTGCCAGTTCCAGGTGATGGAGGAGTCTTCGGTCAGCGTGACTTCAACGCTGTTGGAGGTTCCACTTGTTGGAACTGATCCGGTTCCGGACCATCCGATGCATTCATATTGCATCTCGGAACCGTCGGAAATTGTTGGAGAAACTGAACAGGCAATTACACTTCCTGCACTCAGGGTATGTGTGCCGTCCGCCGGGGTTGCGGTGCCTCGACCGTTATCTACGGTCAATTCTACAGGGCCACCCATTGTCCAGAGCAGGTCGTACGGGTTTCGGCTGCTGCCCGTGCTATACACCCGAATGTAATAGGTGCCCTGGCCGGAGATCGAGATATTGGCCAGCGTTTCATTGTTATCTGCGGTGTCGATGCCTGTGATATAGCTTCCGGTTCCGCTGTAGAGCTCGAGTTGGATATTCCCGTCAGCATGCGTGAATGTGCATTCCACAGAAATCGTGTCCGGTCCCTCCGGCACGTTGATTTCGAAAAAATCAAAATACTCGGCAACCCCTGCTCCGTAGATGGAGGAGAGCCACTGGTTTGGAGGAAGGTTGCTATAGGCCGTCTGCCACGTATCGTTCGGCTCATAATCGTCTTCGTAATCCCAGTAGGATGTATTCCAGCGCAAATCGTATGGATTCCGCCCAGTTCCATACACTCGAATGTAATAGGTGCCCGGTCCGGGGACTCGGACATCGGTCAGCGTTTCATGATCATCCGCAGAATCCATATAGGCGAGTGGGTTGCCAATCTCATTAAAAAGTTCCAGCCGAATGTTCCCATCAGCATGAGTAAAGGTACACTCCACAGACACCTTCTCCTGCCGGTCCGGCACCGTGATCTCATAATAATCGAAATCGCCGGCAACTCCCTCCCCGGAGATCGTGGAAAGCCATTGGTTTGAGGCGAGTCCGGTATAAGCTTCCGAAATCGAATCACTCGGTTCGTAGTCGTCATCGTAGTCCCAGTAGGTTGTGCTCCAGCGCAAGTCGTACGAATTGTCGCCGGTGCCATACACCTGAATATAATAGGTGCCCGGGCCGGGAACCTGAACATCGGTCAGCGTTTCATTGTTAGATGCGGAGTCCACTCTATCAATGAGACCGATACTATCGAACAGGACAATATAGATATTCCCGGCGGCATGAGAAAACGTGCACTCCACTGAGACTTTTTCCTGCCGATCCGGCACGATAATCCGGTAATAGTCGGAAGCCTCGGCAATCCCCGCCCCGGCGACGGTGGAGAGCCACTGATTTGAGGAGAGTCCGGTATAGGCTTCCGCTCTTGAGTCGTTCGGTTCATAAGCGTCATCTACAATTTCGGCAAACCCCGTTACTGCAAACATACTACACAACCATGCGATCCATACTTGTTTCAGTTTCATCCTGATCTCCTTGTATTGCATCAGGACGGCCCGAAAGGGCCGCCCCTCAAGCCACCTTCGCTTATTTCCCTGATTGAGCAGGTTTACAACCTGATAAACCTGAGCCGTATAGGACTCGCAGATGATGTAGCGAGGCGATGAGTAATGGTTTTACTATCTTCACTACCATCTTTTTTCTCCCTATTGATAGTCCTTGAAACACTCGCTTCCCATAGGAATGTTGGAATTATTTCAACTTCCATTGTCAGCATCTATTATGCAAGGGGGGATGAAAATATCAACCCCGCAATCGCGCATAATTTTTTGATAAAGAAGTGCTGGCTTGACGGTCAAGATGTCCTGTAGCCTACAGGAATGAAAAACACACCTAACAAACCAACAAAGTCAGGATACACTTTCTTCCGCCAGATCGTCCAGCACTTTCCACGAGGATTGCACTTGTGCAACCGCACAATCCGGGAATCAGCTCTCGACGAAATTCCCGGAATTGGCCCCGCAAAAAAGAGAATCATTGGGCTGGATGAAAAACGCCGAAAAATCGTTAGCGAACTCAGCAAAGACAATAAAAAAGAAGAGGTCTCCGTTGACCTCAAGAATATCATGCATGGCGCCTCTGATTACTTATTAAGAGCGTACGAAGAAAATGACGAAACAAAATCCGGAGAAGAGGCCAATTCCTTATACAAACAGGCTTATGAAAAATACAAATAACGGATATGCCAGGCACAGCAGCCGCATCACCAAGGTAGTTTCTGCGCTGACTAACGATGAAGGAAAATATTCAAACCAATCCAAGCCATACTCCAAGATTGGCCCTATCAATCACTCCAATAGCCATTTTTCTACCTATAAACGAAGCGCACACCATATTTTACCTAAAAACTGCGAAGCGCACCCTCATTCCCCCACCCCTCATATTTTTATCTAAAAACGGCAGTTGAACGGCCCAACACAGGTTCAGCGACCTGCACTCTCTACCTGCATAGCACCATTAAGGATCACACCTACGCGATCGGCAACAAGTTCTGTTTCCAGACGGTTATGCGAAACATGCAGAGTAGTGATCTTCAGTTTCTGCTGAATATCACGTAATTCGTGACATACCTTATCACGGCTCAGTTCATCAATGGCGCTCACTGGTTCATCCAGAAGCAGAATATCCGGCTCAAGAACCAGCACTCTGGCAAGACTTGTCTTTTGACGCTCCCCGCCGCTGAGCCCCCCTGGTTTACGCTCCAGAAGATGAGTAATCCCCAGCATTTCGGCCATCGCCAAAACACTCTTACGTAGCACATCTTTAGCAACACCACGCACCTCAAGTCCAAAGCCGATATTGCCCTGCACAGTGCGATTAGGAAACAATCCACCCTCCTGAGGAACATAACCGATGCGTCTCTCCCATGGAGGCAGATCATGCACATCACGTCCGTTAATCCGGATAACACCGCCCAGGGGCTGATATATCCCGCAGAGGAGTTTAATCATAAGCGATTTACCGGATCCATTTGGCCCTGTCAGTACAAAATACTCCCCCCTCGGAACACTCAACTGCAAATCGCTCATTTCAAAATTGCCTATTTTAAAGCACAGCTTCTGTATCTCTATACCGGAACTGCTCATCGCACATCCTCCATCCGCCCGAGGCGTTTCAGCAACATCAAAATCGATCCCGATATCAAAATCATGAGAGCTCCCACAACCAGAGCCACCTCTATACGGCCAATACTCGTTTCCAGAAAGATGGTGGTCGGCATGATCTCAGTTCGTCCGCGCATGGTTCCGGCAATCAACAGCACCGGTCCAAAAAGTCCGAAGATGCGTGCCCAGGCTATAACCGCACCGGCAACAAGACTGGGTATTATGTTAGGTAGTTCAACCTTGAAAAAGGCCTGCCGCCGTTTAGCACCAAGTGTAAGAGCTATATCTCTTAATCCAGAGTCCTGTGCATCAAAACCCGATTTGATTACACGGATGGCATAGGCTCCACCGATGATAAACTGAACAAGGACAATACCAAGCGGTTGATAGACAAATATGCCGTTGGGCCAGATACCTCGATCCAACCAGCGCCCCAGGCCGGTATTGAAAAATATCAGCACCGCTAGCCCCATAACCAAGGGAGGCAGAACAATGGGAAGATCCACAAGTGTATCCACAAAGGCCTTGCCTCTGAAGTCACAGCGGGAGAGGATATAACCAGAGGGAATCGCCATGACAACCGCCAACGCAGTACTGGCGACAGATGTAACCAGCGAGAGCAATACCGCCTGCCTCATGGCTGGATCTGTTGCCGCAATCTTCAATGCGTCACCGGTTATACCTGCAAATACCCCGCCAACCAAAACAGCGATAATTACTGCATAACCAATAAGAGGAAGCGAGGTTGCCAACTCAAACGAGCGCCCGTAATGCGGGCGACTCGGAAGAACATATATATTATTTTTGTTTTTCATACATTGTTTTCAGAAAATGCATGAGCGACACTCTTGTCGCCCTATTCCACAAATCCTTTTTCAGCAAAAACCTTAGGCGCCTCTTGCTTGGCAAATTCATAAAATTTGCGCACAGCAGCACGATCTTTTGCCCCCTTAACAATACCCAGAGTCACACCTGTCTTTTTAATATCACTTTTCTTATATGTGGCAGAGGTGATTGCATCAATTCCTGTCATATCAATTGGAAGGGCATCAAGCTTTTCCGGATACAAGCTGGCCACGGCATCCCAGACAACGCTGGCATCCAGTGAACCCATGGCAACATCATTACAGCGCTGCTGATGGCCCTTGGTCTCAACACGCACATTTTTAAGCACAGTCTCACCAAAGGGACGCTGGGCTAAAACATGTTTAATAATCTGACCGGATGTAGAGTAGGTGCGATTGCCAATGCCAATTCGCAATCCAGGTGTACCGAGATCCCCAAGTTTCTTAATGCCCTTAGGGTTACCTTTAGGAACAATCATAACAATACGCAGTACAGCCACGGTCTCCCACTCTGAGATTAATTTGCGTTCCGCGGCCCATGGCATAAAGGGATCATGGCAGAGATAAAGATCTCCGCGACCGGTCTTTTCAATCTGAGCACAGAGTTCACCGGAACCACCATAGGTAGTCACAATTGTGTCATCGGAGATTGCCTCATAACGTTTTTTAAGCTCCTCCAGCGGTGCTCGCATAGATCCACCGCAAAGCACCATAACATCCTCACCCCGGGAAACGGCCTCGCCCTGCTTCCCACATCCCGCAATCAACGAAGCAACGACAGAAATCATCATCATTGTGGCCATACTTCTCATCTTCATCTCTCTGATCTCCCTTTACCTCGGTTTTATACGAATGCATCTTTATTAAAAAATGACTTCTTTTCAAAACACGGAGTGTTTTTTCCTAATGCAGTGATGCCTATCTCACATATGGAGATGTTAGGGATAAACAAACGTTCATTTACTAAAGCTGCTTTCAGCCTCAACTAAATTAAGCTCTTGTGATATGTCTTGCCATTGTCTTTAATTGTTCAGTTGTGTTTTAAACGTCGCAGCTTTAGTCAACAACGCTTCGCGTTGCATA
>JAQIBS010000070.1 GCA_027858965.1 Kiritimatiellia bacterium | reverse complement strand
TGAGCTGTTATTACAGAGGCGGGACTATCCCTTAAGAGGGATCGCAGCCATGCTTCTTATGAGATACAGTGGTCTTACTCAACGACAGGTAGCGGCGTTACTGAAGGTCAGAAGCGGTTCAACAATTAGTAAACAGATTGCACGCAGTCGTAAGCTGCTCGCAGAGGAAGAGGAATTGCGCTGCCTGGTTCGTAAATGTGAGCAGGTTTTGAAGAGGGTATCGGGGTCGTGTTTAGACACGGGACATTTGATTCATGGATTTAATAAAGGGGTGTCGGGGGCTGTGAACCGCTACTTTACTCAGGCAAGTTCTAGTCGAAGGTTTTTTCCGATTGCTTCCGCAAAAGTTTCCAATGTTGAGAGACGAATATCTTCGGCATGATTCTCTATTCTCGAAATAGCTGACTTTTTTGTGTTCAGTTTTTGAGCTACCTGCTCCTGAGTCAATCCTGCCTCTTTGCGGGCCTGCTTCAATAGAACTCCAATTTTAAACTGTTCATAGCCTCTGTCAAAGGTTTGAGCAAATTCAGGGCTTCTTTTTTTTCGTTCTAAAATATATTTATCAAGATCATCCATTTTATCACCTTCTGTTTAAGTAGTCTTTTTTTGAAATGAGTTGGTTAAAACAATCAGTTCTTGGCAAACAAAAAAACCGAGCAATCGAAACGTATCACTGCCAAAATCAACACGGATTTCCCAGATCCCATCAGAATTGACCAGCTTTTTAAAATAGTTAGATGGTACATTGTCCACTTCACGAACTAATTTTAAAACCCATGCAACTTTCGTAAACTGTTTATCTGACAGCGTTTTCAGAAAAGCTGTAACGGGAGACTTCCCTGATTTCAACAAATAGAAAGTAATTTATTTCATTCCCGCAAAGTAAACAAATATGTGAACTTTGTCAAGGCTGACTTTTTTGGGGGGAGCAGGGTTATACCTGAATGGCACGAAGTTAAGCAATTTAGCACATAGGAACTGAATATCCAATATCCAACAAGGAATATCCAACCGAACAAGTAAAAAATTGAAACTCTTCGCAATACAGGCATACAGGCATAGGGGTCGTGTTTCTACATTCTACAATTGGCCTTTGTTGTTGCTGATTACGTCATGGATTAAGTGGAGCCAATTTGCGGATAATTTCTGCTGCCATAAATGTGGCGGATCGGTATTTTTGCGCCATGCAGCAACACCTCCCAAAAGAGTTTTACGGGATCTTCTTGACCGCCATTTTATCACGCCATAGCTTTATACGACGGCGGAAGCCTATGGGCGACGGCTGGTTATTTTATCTCTAATACCATTCATGCCTGACATCAATTATTGTAGAATGTAGAACCACGACCCCAAATGCACCCACATATTTTGTTTTTTGTTGCGTATTTTGGCTATTTATTTTAAAATTTATTAGGTGTTAAGCTTGAATTGTTTCTGCTTAATTTTCATATATTGTATACAAGAGATTATTTGGTCTTAAAACGGAGAGCGTTTTTTACTAAAACTGCGGGGTATATCATAGAGCCATGCAAAGAGAGTGAATGATTCGTTCATCTCACAAAGTCTTAGCTTGGTTGTTGTTTAATGTCACATTCGGTTGTGTTAGCGTAGAGGAGATGTATGAAAAAGATAATAGGTTGGTGGGTTGCACTACTTCTTGTATTTGTTACCCGTTTTGTGTTAGCTGCGGACATTGTTCTGCTGACAGATGACTTCAACGATTCGTTGCTTGATTCGTCGAAGTGGAGTGTGATTAAGGCGACAGGCTCCGGTAGCGGTTTTATTGAGACTAGTGCAGGAAGTTCTCTGACTGAATCAGGCGGGTTTATGAATATCACACAGGGAGCTACGGATGCCGGTGGTGCCTATAAAACTGCCCTGTTGCCTGTGAATGCACAGGGTACAATCACTATCCAGCGACGGACAAAGGTTCATCGTGCTGGACAGAATATTTTAATGATGGACGGTCTGGTGAATGAAGCGGGAGGCACTGTTTTAGGCTGGGGGTATTTCTATTATGTTGGCAGCACCAGTATTTACGGTTTTGGAGGGAGGTATGATGCTCGATTTACGGGAGTGTGGGATGCCTGGTTTGATGAGGAGATTACCTACAATCCTGTAACCGGGCAGGGAACATATTCTATCAACGGGGGAACACCTGTTACGGTTACAGGCTCACCGCTGGCGGCAGGTATAACCAGTGTATATCTTCGTGGTGGTGCGTACGGCTGGGGGACAGGACATACAAAGCAGTTTGATTCTTTTACGGTTTCACAGGTCTCCGTGCAGGATTCGGCAGTTGTGACCAACTTGTCAGTCGGGCAAATTGAAGGTACTCGCAATGTACAGATTTCCTATGATTTGATTGCTCCTGGTCATGTAGTTGTTGATTTAGCTGTTATGCAGAGTGGGAGCAATATAAACGCTGTAACACTCTCTGGTGCATTAGGGTTGATGGAAGCTGGAACTAATCAAATGATTACATGGGAAGCCGGCATGGATTGGAACGGGCAGGTTGCGGATCTGACATTCAACCTGTTGTCGGAGGACGGACTGCCTATGATTTCAGACATTAACGGGGTTGTGGATCTGGCCCAAACCGGCCAAACCAACAGCTATGCAGTTTCTGATGACGGAGATCTGCAATTTGGCGTTGATATTCCATCTCCGCGTTATACAAACAATGGAAACAATACAGTGACTGACAATCTGACAGGATTTATATGGTGGAGATCGCCCATCGCTAGATCAACATGGGAAGGTGCTCTCGGTTATGCTGATTATGCCAATTCGGAAATGTATGGAGGAAGAGGTGACTGGCGTTTGGCTAATATTCGTGAACTTATGAGCCTGTTGGAATTTGGCGCTCTGCCTCTGGTTGAATCGGGATATCCCTTTACTTTTCTGCCCGAATACTGCTGGAGTAGTACGAGTATAGCATCACTAACACCAATTACCATCAACCTGATTCACGGCTTCAGTGAAATAGGATCATGGCGCCCCAATATGTATTCGGCTTTGGTTGCCGGACAAAGTACAAATGCTGTCTCCTGCGTTCTTAAGACAGGACAAACAACCAGCTATCAAAGTGGAGATGATGGTGATATTGAGTACGGAGTAACGGTGTCTGAAAATCGTTTTACAGATAATGGAAATGGAACTGTTGTTGATAATCTGACCGGCTTAATGTGGTTTAAAGATGCAGGTGTCATTCCCTCGACAAACTGGAATGATGCAGTTTCTTTTTGTTCCAATATAAATTTTGCCGGTTACGATGATTGGCGTCTTCCTAATATGCATGAGATGGAAAGCTTAGTAGATTATGGAGAGGCGGGAACATATGGTGTGCCTTCGCTTCCTGCGAATCATCCATTTTTGTTTGTTGGAATGCTATATTGGTCATCCACAACATATACCGATACTGATCGCGCATATTCAGTTCGCGTTGATAATTATCCATATATCTATATAAGTGACAAAATAGATAAAAGAAGTGTATTGCCAGTGCGTGGTGGAAATTAAGTTTTAGGAGAAGAACCATGAATAAAATAATAATAACACTCTTTTCTGTTTTCGGTGCAGTGTTCAGCACATTGGCTGTGCAGCAGACCAATACAGTGAACGCAACTGTGGACACGCGTGATTATGTAATAACCTACATATCGCCATACGGAGACGTTTTCCCTTCTTCAGGAGCGTATACGACTTCCTGGCGGGGGAGCGCCTATACTTCTGTCTTACAGAGTCCTCTATTTGACCAGGAAGGAACTATTCTTCGGTTATGTGCAGGTTTTTCAGGCGAAGGGATTTTTCCTTCTTCGGGTAGCGGTACTTCGACAACTGTTAAATTGACAAATGTGGTCTCGACTTTGACATGGAATTGGGACAGTTCATTCTGGGTGACCTGGTCGCTCTCCGGATTGGGTGATATCAGTGGAAGCCCTTATGGATCCGGGGGCGGGTGGTATAATGAAGGCCAGAGCTATCTGTTTCGAGCGAGACCCGATTATGGCTGGCTCTTTACCGGGTGGAGCGGTGCGGCATCCGGTGATCGGTCAACAAGTAACTTCAATTTCACTGCAACAGCGCCGGGCAATTTACATGCCACGTTCTCCGATGATGCGGATGATGATGGACTCAAGAACACTAACGAGTGGGCAATTGGTACAAGTGCGTGGCTTGCGGACTCTGATAACGACAAGTTTAGTGATAAGCTGGAGTTTGATAATGGCGGTAATCCAACTGTCAGCGACAACTGGCGCCTCAGTCATATACAGGACAACCCGGACGATTTTGGTCTCTACACATCCAATGCTGTGCTGAATGTGGCGCTGGGAGAGGTGTTGATCGGAGTTAATGATTTAACTGCAGAGCTTCGTCTTCAGCTTGAGGAGTCGGATGACCTCAACACCTGGACGAACTCGGGTCCTGCTGAGGTCTGGACTCGTAGTGTCGACAGTGACAAGAAGTTCTTCCGCGTGAGATCGTCTAAGTAAAGAACCGGGCGCGACGGGGTCACGGGCGCGTCGGGGTCGGACCAGAATGGCACGAAGTTAAGCATCACATCAGGTCAAGCATGCATTCCTGGTGCTTCTCAATATCCAATAATCAACACGGAACTCCCAATATCCAAGGTGAGAGCCGCTTCGCTCCAAGGGAGGCTGAAAACCACGATTTCCAGGATCATATATTGCTAAGAGTTTCAGTTTTTTTACTTGTTCGGTTGGATATTCCTTGTTGGATATTGGATATTCAGTTCCTATGTGCTAAATTGTTTAACTTCGTGTCATTCAGGTCACTCCTCCGAACCACCCATAAATACCGCAACCGGTTTAAGGGCTTCGATGTTCTCACAGGCGATCTTTATCGATGATGTAATCGGAACAGAGAGTAGCATTCCCGGGATTCCCCACAGCCACCCCCAGAAAACCAGAGAGAAAAGAATGACCACCGGGCTGAGGTTTAATCCCTTGCCCTGCATCTTCGGTTCAATAATACTGCCCATGCAAATCTGAATCAACAGGAGCCCGATCGCCGCCAGTATGACCGGCAGGGGTCTTGGATAATTTTCCACAAAGGCTACAAAGATCGGTGGAATGGTGGATAGGATCGACCCTATATTGGGAATGAAGTTCAGAAAGAATGCCAGTACTCCCCAGGTGATTGCAAAATCAACCCCTATAAGGGCTAGTACCAGCCAGACCAGGGTGCCGGTCACAACACTCACCATCATTTTGATTTTGAGATATCTCCCAATCTGATTTGTAATGGCTGTAACCGCATCTGATATCTTTCCTGCCTGCTTCTTATCAAGGGCGCTGGATAATCTTCGCTTTAAACCACCCTGCTCCAGAAGCATGAAAATAAGGAAAAACATAACCAGCGCGGATTTACTCATAAAGTCTACAAACGAACCGGTGATGGACATCACCCGGGGGGTGATCTCTTTGGTCCAGTTGATTTCATCCAGGCTGCTGGTGTCAATTTTCCAACGTGAGGTGACGCTCTTGGAAATCTCCATGAAACTTTCCTGATATTTAGGAGACTCTTCCACAAATGCGTATACACGCTGATACATAAATGCACCAAACAAATAGGTTGCGCCCAGCAGCAGCAGAATAATGATAAGAACACCTAGGGGGGCAGGCACCTTGAGTTTTTTGAGAAAGGTCAGTATGGGAGAGACCAGGTAAGAGAGAAGAAATGCAAATATCAAAGGAATTACAACCGATTTGCATACATTCAGAACTGTGCAGGCCATGATCAGAGCAATGACACTTAGCAATGCCGTCTGGGTGTTGATTCCGACTTTACTCGTTTTTTCACCTGTGCTTATTAATTCTGAAGGTTTCATATTTAATATTACACCAGATGTTGACCAAATTTGCAAACTAAAGCAGCAGCGCCGCAACCAAATACTTTTTTGACAGGATTAACAGGATTAAAGGTAGATATACTAACTGCTTTTTCCCCGCGAATCTCTCTTGCGGTTAGAATTTTCTTAACGCTGATCGCTAAAAATGCTAACCGCAGGGTTGCGAATATTTTATCTGAAAACAGCTAAATCATAATGCTGGAACAAGGGCTAAAGCTCCCAAAATCAATAGTACAATCAACGGCGCGGAGAGCATCCATTTAGATGCCCGGCGGTAAACCTGTTCTGTGAGTTGTGCCTTTCGCCTCTTAATCTGGGCACACCCTGCAACCTGAGCCATCACGGCTAATGCGAGAGAGACCAATGCAAATGCAATAATTATGATTGAACCTAGAGAGACCCCCATCATAATATTTGCCAAAACTGAACAATAGAGGCAAACTGCAAGCCAATGGGTAAACCAGTACAAAACCCCAACACCGGTAAATTGTGCTTTTGTTTGTGTAACAAATCGCCAAGCTGCACTAAATAAGAATACAGCTAGATACACGAAAGCAAAGAAAAACAAACCGAATATTGTCCCGCTAATTAAATCAGGCAAGTCCTGTGAAATATATTCTCATCTGCATTTGCATCAAATGTCTGGCGATTGTAAGCCACCTTCCAAATCATGTATTTTGAACGAATTTTAATCATGCCGCCGCTTTTGCGAATAAATACAGCACCTTTGTTTGAAAAAGGAGTTTTCCAGGAGGTGTCGAAATACAGCTGCTTGTGTCCATCTGATTCTGTTACTTTTGCGGCCAGCGATTCCGCTGCCACGTTTCGGGTAAACAGTATAGGGATCATATCATTCATGTCGGCATGATAATTTTCAATGATTGTCCACATGTTGTTCTCTGGCAAAAGCGGTCCTGAACCTGAATAAGCCGGCACCCCGGCACCTGCAAGTGTCGTGTAATCAAACCCTGCAACATATGGAGAGTGATTTGTCGTTCCCAAGTGTTTATGGTCATGGAGTTTCATGAAATATTTGGTGCTGCTTGTAAAAGTCGGACCAGGCAGATTTGCTTCACTAGGTCGCTGAACCACATTTTTAGGCCAGATATATCCCAACCCCAAAGGTTTCCGCTCTGTATTAGCCCCTCTATATTTCTACCTTCAAAACTATCACGCTACAACCTTTCAGCCACTTTAACCCTTTTAACTTTTAACGGATCAGCAGATACGCCTCTGCGTAGCGATGGCCAAACTCATGCTGCGACTTTGTGTTGAAATGTACTATATCTTTGTTGGATGTTAAACCATTAGAGGATACAAAGGCACAGTACGGAAGATTTTTAGCCACATTGCGCTGCGCCTGATCCACTCTCTTGCGGCCTTCATTCCAGGGTTTACTCTCAAACTGTCCTAGCTGTCCGATGATAAATGGCAGTGTCGGATTGCTGAATTCCGCTCTGAACCGCTTGACCAGCTCCGTCAGTTGTTTTTCATGCATCTGTGATCTTTTTGTCCCGCAATCACCCTCACCCTGATGCCAGAGGATGCCCTTTAGCACTCCGGATTTCAGTGCGGTCTTTGTGCGGCTGATCGCATCATCATAGGGATGACTTTTTGTTTGTCCGTGATACCCTCCGGGCACCCATGAAGAGATTGATGATCCGCCGCAGGCAGCTGGAACCAGCCCGATGGTGATGTCCTGATTATTTTCGGCCAGAGCAATGGCAAACGAACGTCCCAGTCCCACCCCTGCAGCACTCTTGTCATAGTGCAGTGGTGCGACCGCCGGTTTCCAGACTCCCTCCTTTGAGAGAACCAGCACTCGAGGATGCGGCACCTTATCAGCCGCTGTTATCTTGCCGCGTCCTGCCATATTAGACTGACCTGCCAGCAAAAAGATCTGGAACTTCTCTTTGGCCGGCAGTTTAACAGCAGGATCTTGTGCTACAACTGCCAAAGCAATAAAACTCAATAATATAACTTTTAGTAATTTCATGATTTTCCTCCAGGATTTATTTTGTTCATACCGTGCATAATAAAAGCTAGACCTTAATATTGCAAGGTATGAACTCGTAGGGTTAAAAGTTTGTTGTTATTGTTCACGAAGACTGAAGCGTTCTCTTTCAACCATTTCAACCATTTTAACCTCTTTTTTACCTCACATACGCGCCATCATTGATATCTGTACATGTTCCATTAATATATGCCGGTGACTCTGTGGCCAGCCAGACGATGGCTTTTGCCACCTCTTCGGGCTTGGCGAATCTGCCGGTGAATACAATTTTTTTGATGGCGGCTTTGCGCGCCTCAGGGATAACAGCCAGCATATCAGTTTCAACGGGACCCGGTGCAACTGCATTGATCACAATTCCCTGCGGTCCCAGCAGTTTGGCAAAGCTCTTGGTGGCGTTGATCAGTCCGGCTTTGGTAATGCCGTACCAGACATCCGGATGTCCGATGTGCCCAGCAATGGAGGCATTGTTAACAATTCTGCCGCTGCCTTGACCGACCATATATTTGGAGACTTCGCGGATTAATGCGACCGGGGCCTCAATATTCAGCTTTAAAATATTATTTTTCTTCTCAGCAGGGTATTGATCAAATGGAAGAGAGTGCATCACACCGGCATTGTTAATCAGGATATCGATAGCGCCCAGCTCCGCGATCAATTCAGGGATCTTTTCCACATCGGTTAAATCAAAACTCTTTTTAACCAGATTATCTGATTCAGGAAGATCACATCCCTCAAAACTGCGTGCCACGACAATCACCGTATAGTTCATTGCCAGAAACTTGCGCGTCACCTCAAGGCCGATGCCCTTGTTGCCACCTGTCACCAAAACTGTTTTGTTCATGATTTTTCCTCTTTGCTAAACCTAGTAATGGAGATAAACCACGAAGAACGTAGCCCAGCATAGCTGCAACCAAAATTTTTAACTACGAATACCGCGAATCTACGCGAATTTCTGTTTGAGCTTTGTCTTCGTGTTCTTCGTGGTTAGGTCCTTACTGTTTTTAGGATAAATGGTTATTTGTTGCTTCGCCGCATAAATGCACCCGCTATTTAAAGCAACTGTTATTCCTGATAATATATAGCCATAATGCTTTTATATCCATGAATAATCTACAAATTGTGCTTTCAAAGCCATGAATAATTCGTGATTTGTGCTTTCATATCCACGAATAAGTGATCTTTCTTCCTGTAAAATTGATAGTGAAAAGGAGCGGAGCGCAGTAGGGGACTGCTCATAAAAAGGCCTTCCCTCTATTCAACTTCCTGGTGTGGGTATTGCATAATGCGTGGCGAAGGCATTATTCAGAACCACTTCAACATACGTTTGCCGATGTATACCAATATTGCCACGATTACAAGAAGAACACCGATCGTTGTCCAGAATGCCATTGGATTTTCCAAATAGATAAATCCAAGCAGGCGGACAATAAGGGCAATCATAATTGCAGCAACAGGTGGTAGCCAAAGAATCAAGGGTGCGCCAATCAGGATCAAAGCGTAGTCTGGTGAGATCATTACCTTCAGTGATCTTTGTCGCCAATGATGAGGCATCGACATTACGGGTGATCAGAAACGGGATAACGTCAGGTGTATTTTCGTCAATATTCTTGGCGATGGACCACATGTTGTTTTCAGGTTCCAGCCGGCCGCTTTTCCATTGAGGAACCCCGGCTCCAGCCAGCTTGCTGAAATTAAATCCGGCCACATAGGGAGACCACTTCTCTGTTCCAAGGTTATCCCCGTCAATAAGACTCCAGAAAAAATCGGTGCTGTTGGTAAAGTTAACAGCAGTAATATCTCCCTGAACCGCATTTGTATAAAAGCCGGGATCGGCAGGCCAGACCGGAGGCAGGCCTAAAGGTTCCCGCTCTGTATTTGCACAGGTTATAGCAACGTAAATATCTCTGCCTCGAACAGAAACCGGACTGATATTTGCCCGAACGACAGCCGAGTTGATGGCAGGCAGGATGCCGAAGAACGCCAGCGTGATCAGCACTGTCACAACCGTCAGCTCAAGCAGGCTGAATCCTGATTTTCGGATCTTCTGTGTATTTGTCAACAGGTTCAAATTTTTCACCTAAAACTGCGAAGCGCGCCCTATATTTCTACCCCACATTTTTCTACCTAAAAAACTACGAAGCGCACCCCGTTTTTTACTTCTCAAATTTTTTACCTTTAAAACTTCACACCTAACTTCTCGCCTTTACCGATCTGAAACCGGCGTGATCTTCACTTCGCTGGGTTTGCCGCTCTCCGGCATAACAATGGCCATGTTAGGAAGGCCGTAGTAATAGCCGTCTTTGCCGGTGTGCGAGGGAATGGCAATTGTGCCGGCCGGGAATTTTGCGCTGTACACCTCATCATTACCTTTGTCCCATTTAACCTTGAGGCTGGTCCGCTTCCAGGGGGAGGGAGGTATGAAATTGCCCCGTGTGTGCACTGCCATATAAACTGTGACCGGACGATCAACCGCAAATTTGTAACCGGCTCCCGCCCAGCCCATCTCACCTCGCTCAGCGGTAACGCATGGCATTCCTTTCAATTCAGCCGGGAAATCCACGATTGGGTTACTTCTGGAGGTCCGCAGCAGGTCGGCATTCACTTTGGATATGGCAATCTCATCTGTCTGGACATTGTTGATCGATGTCTTGCCCATCATTTCAGTGAACTCATCCAGGTGGTCCCTGTAGATCCCGCGCGGATTCGTATTGTGTTCCTTGCATAAACCGGCAGCTATGCCGACAACCTCACCCATCAGACCGGTCGTTCGCATGACCCTTACTGTGCCCAGCGCTACATGCGTGACACTGATGTGGCGTCCTGCCATGAAAAGATTGTCAATATTGCGGGAGTACAGACAACGGTAGGGAACAGGGTAGGGGGTAATTCTGGTGTGCTTGGCGGTTGAGCGGAATGGCTCTGCTTCAAGTCCCTTGGTCGGTACTGGGTAATGCAGGTCAATCGTCCATGTGGTGACCACGCATCCGTCAGCAAAGTCTTTCTTCTCCACAACGTCCTGTTGTTTGAGGATGACATCACCCAGCAAACGACGTGACTCGCGCTTTCCGCCTATATAGGCAACCCAACCCAGTTTGGAGTTAGCAAACGACTTGCTGGTCTCAGGAGAGTTCTTTAAACAGGACCAGTTTCCAAAAACGGCACGCATTCCATAGTCACGCACATATTCAAAGTCATCCACTTGATGATACGCCATGCCGGTTTCCCAGTCCCAGTTGCCACGTTTCACCTTTTGAGAGGTCTTGCTGTTGAACTGCAATGCCCATGGGGTGACAGGAAAATCCTCTTTGCCATCCACCGCATACCACATGATAGAAGTTCCCATGGTCATGGTGTCGGCTTTCTCTATGGCTCGTTTTTCTTGAGTTTCGCTCCTGGCTTCTCTGCCCAGACGGTAATCCGCACCGGCCAGATATCCGAGTGTTCCATCTCCGGTGCAATCGGCAAAGATAGGTGCCGGGAAGCGCAGTCTTTTTCCGCTCTCGATATGCTGTGCAATGACAGATTTGATTTTTCTGCCGTTCATCTCCACCTCATTCATGTGCATATTGAGGAAGAGGTCGATATTCTTTTCAGCCATAACCACGGAGAGCTTCTTCTCATCACGGTAGACATCTCCAGGCATGGTATTTCCGTGTTGTTCGGGATCAATCTCCTTGACCACAGATCCGAGTTTTGGATAGGGAAACAGCTTGGTTCGACCTCCGAGATGGACCCGGATTTCCGAGCTGTTATTACCACCCAGAACAGGGCGGTCCTGAATCAGAGCCACCTTGCAATTGCTTCTAGCTCCATTGATAGCCGCGCAGATACCGGCAATTCCGCCACCTACGACCACAAGATCATATTTCCCCGCATCCGGTGCCTTTTCCGGATATCCCAACAACTTTCTGCGGAATCGGGCCATCGCCGGGTTTTTCTCTGGAATAACCGGGCTTGCCTTTGTGGTGAACAGGATCGCATCGCAACGTCCGTCAAACCCAACCAGATCATGAAGCGCCACCTTAACAGTTTTGCTGGTGATCAATACCGAACCGCCTTTCTCCCATTTCCAGGCGGCACTCTCTTTGCCGAACTCTTTTTTGAGCGTTTTGCCGTTCACAATAATCTGGAAGCGTCCGGGATAACCCTCTGCTAGCATATCTTTCTGTATGTTGCTGTTTTTCCATGGAGCTACCCAGTCGCGGGTACGCACCCAAATATGATAGGTTCCTGTGGCAGGAAATTTAACCTCGGTCACGGCATCCGCAACCGGTTTCCCCATGCCGTGTGCCAACAGGAATGGAGATCCCATCTGATCCATAAACTGTTGATCAACCACCCAGCCGCCCTTTTCTGCAAAGCCTTCAGCCTCCATCAAAACAGAGGTTGCCAGCAAGGCGCTGCTGCCGTATTGTAAAACCAGTGCCATTACAGCATATTTTAAGGCCATTCTCATTGGTGCTCCTGTCTTATCTGAAGCTGCTTTAGTTGCTATGACATCATTTTCTTGTTGTTATGCACGTTTTTTATCTCTCACAGAGGCACAGAGTTCACAGAGTAATATCTTTAGTGGTTTTCTCTCCGTGTTCTTCGTGGTGAGGATATTGGGTTGCGGGCAGACTCGCGTTAATTTTCGTCGGCATTTTCATTTTCCAGAAACTGGTTAAACTCCTCTTTGTTGTAGAAGGCTTTTTCAAAGAAGAGTCCTGAGGCAGGGGCGGTGTAGCTGGAAGTTGATTTGGTTGGATCAGAGAGGAAACTTTCAACTTGTTTAAGTGTCAGGTTGCCCTTGCCTACTTCGACCAGCAGACCGGTCATGCGTCTTACCATCTTCCATAGAAAGTGTGAACCGACGATCCGCACGCGAATCATCTCTTCATCCTCATAGATAAAGACTCCGTTAACCACCACCTTGGTTGACTTTTTCAGCTCTGGTTTTTCGGCAAAGGCGGCAAAGTCGTGCATTCCGACAAATATATCAGCGGCATCGGCCATCGCTGCGCTGTTCAGTGGCTCCTTGGGCCACCAGGAGAAGTTTTTGTTAAAGGCTGTTTTGCGTGTTGATATCTGGTAGAGATAGCTGCGACCTACGCATTTGAGTCGGGCATGAAAGCGGTTCTCGCAGGGGGTGACATCCAATATTACAATGGAGGCAGGCAGCAGGGCGTTGAAGCGGTCACGGATCTTAACGGGAGTCAGACGGGTATCTGAGGTTTCCAGATGGGCCGTGTAGTTCAGGGCATGAACTCCGGCATCGGTGCGGCCGTGGCCCTGAATGTCCAGTTGCTTGTCAGTAAAAATCTCGGCGCCAACTTCGAGCAGGGTGCCCTGAATAGTTCGCGCATTATCCTGTTTCTGCCAGCCGCTGAAGCCGGTGCCGGCGTACTCAAGAGAGAGGCAGAAGCGTTTGCGTTTTGATGATGTAGGGGTTTTTGCCATGATTTGGTCTCCAATGAGGATTTCTGTTAAATGAACATTATATCATGAAAGACCCTCAGGGTGCACCTGCAATTAATGCGGAGGATTTTTCAGGGGTGCAGAAAACAATGTTTTATCCACCGCATAGTGGCGGATATACTATATTGCATCCAGTATGTTCGCCGGTATCCGGTGGACGAAAACGGTAACCGGACAGCCCGCACATCTCATTTTTCCAAAGCCCAAAACCTCTCTCCACTCCGCGCCTTGCGCGGACCTAGGCCCTTAGTCAACCACAACTCGGTGATGTTCTATAACGCTCTCGTTGCCTTTACATCCACTTTTTCCGCTTGAAAAGGCAGATCAGGCAGATGGCGATGATCACCAGTACACCGCAGAAGACAGTGAAGGCCCATCGGCTCTCCATTCCCGGAATACCGCCGACATTGATGCCGAATAATCCGGTTAAAAGTCCGAGCGGCAGGAAAATGCCTGTTACGATCGACAGAATATACATGGTTTTGTTCATCTGCTCCGCCAGTCGGTTGTTGAGCTCTTCATGTGTGACCGTTGCCCTGTCCCGAACAGCATCCAGATCTTCAACATAGCGTGTTGTCCGGTCGCTCGTTTCCCTCAGGCGCATACGATCATTATCGTCCAGCCAATCGACGGATTCACTGTACAGTCGGTTCATCATATCTCGCTGGGGTGCCAGATAGCGCCGCATGCCGATAGCCGTGCGGCGGAGATTTGCGATTTTCTGCCGGAGTTCATAGTTTTGTTCATTCAGGACCTCATCTTCAAGCGCGTCGACGGCATCATCCACGTCGGCCACCACATCGCCCATCCGGTAGCTCATATGGTTTGCCAGTTGTACCAGAAATGCACTGGGCCCCGTGGGTCCCTGTCCTTCGATAACGGCCTGCCGTAGATCATCAATGGCCATGACGGGTCGGTTGCGCATTGTCACGATGCGGTTTGCGTCGATCCAGAAGCGAATGGATATCATGTCTTCAGGGTCTGTTTTCGGGCTTAAATTGACACCGCGCAGAATTACCAGCATTCCTCCTTTGTGCACAAGACTCCGTGGGCGTGTTTCCTCCGCCGTCAATGCGTCCACAATGATGGGATCTATCCCGCTTTCATGGTGGAGCCACTTTTTGGCGGCAGTGCCCGTATAGTTCAGATGAACCCAGAGAGATCCCTTCCCGGGAGTCCAATCCTTGATTCCTGCGAAGTCGAGAGTTTCCCCTCCTCCCTTGCCATCCAGATTAAAGGCAAAGACGAGTCCGTTTTTTTCACTCATGGTTTCTCCTGGTTGTTTTGAAATGAGGGCCTGGATCCGTGCTGCGCTCTGCCCATAACGAAATAAATCCACCGGCATGTTTTAACGACCAACATGTCCTTCGTGGAAAGGCCTAAGGCAGGGCATCATATGTCAGCGTTGGCAGCCCGATTTGTTGAGTGTATGAAATCTGGTGATAAAGAATGTGGCGTGAGCATCATATTTTTTAAATAGCGGCATCTGGCTGCCTCATTGTTCGATAAACTGGTCGTCAAATGTCAATACAACTCCGGATTGCAGTTTGGTAATTTTCTCTGTAACAGGAGCTGCTGCCTCCAGTATTCCCGCTAGTCCTATGATTAGGAGTGCTCTTATAAAAAACTGCATGATAATGTATCTCTCTTTCCGTTTATAATGGATTTGGTTGCACGTGTTTATCTCTCACAGAGACACAGAGTTCACAGAGTAATATGCTTTAAAGTATTGTTCTCAGTGGACTCCGTGTCTCTGTGAGAAATATTTTTGGCGTAGCTGCGACAATTTTAATTTTATAGGTTTTTTGGTTGCCGGTAGAGTCTGCATTAGTTATTTTGCAGGGTTTTGTATATCTGGCTTCCCACGGGTGGACACCCGGGAACAAAAATTCCGTTTTCCTTGTGTTGGGCGGTGCACTGTCCAATGCAGAGAGTGCCTTCCGGAAGGGATTCATGCCCTTTTCCAATAGCAACTTTCAGCCGTTCGCCGGCCGGGATATAGGGAGCAAGTCTTTTTGCGTAATCCTGGAGAAAGAGTAGCAGTGTGGATTGACAGGCGCTGCAGGAGTTCCGATCAAGGACCTCGATATCCGGAAACTCAAAGGTAAGATTTTTGGGAGCTTCCTCAAAGTCAGCTGCGAAATTCTGCCAGTTTTCCGGTGATATTCTGATCTGGTTCAGGTCGATAATACCGCACCCGTTTTCTGCGCCAATTCGCAGATGTGGAATTTGAGAGGCATCCTGCCCCATGAGGCGGCAGGCTACGGCGTCGGTGGCAAATCCATCGCCACCGGCCAGCACAACATTCAGCTCGCGGGGAGTTCCGGCTCCGGGACCAAGTCCCTCCATGCCGATGGACCCATCAATGATAGAGAGGTGAGGTCGAAGAACTGTGGCCATGTCGCCGATGGCGATATCAAGTGACTTGTCTGTTGTCCCTTCAAGTTGTGGAAGCATGTGCAGATCCACCTTGCTGCGTCGCCATAGACAGCCTTTCATGTTTTTGATGGCAAGGGTGACACCGGTATGCATGTGGATTTTCATGACAGGGATGGAAACAATAAAGTCGAATTCAAGAACATCCACGCAAATTTTCAGGGACTGGATTGCCTTGCCACCGGGGATGGGGGTGATAACAGGCTTGCGTTTGTCGAGGTCAATCAGTGGGCAGTTACGTTTCTCTGCAATAGCGGTTATGCCTGAGATTTTAAAGGCCTCCAGGGTTTTCACCCCGCTGATAGGACTCTCTCCAATTGATACAGTGGCTCCTGCAGCCCGAAGTGCATCAACGGCAGCGGCAACTACCTGCGGGTTGGTGTTAACCCCTTTACCGGATTCGGACATGCGGCCGACATTGGGTTTGAGCAGTACCGTTTTCCCGTTCATCGGTGAAAGATCAATGCTTTTCAGGACCTCGATGGTATTCTTGTAGGCATCGGGGCCATGGATAACATGGACTTCAGGATGCTCCGGGTTAGCACCTCTCTTCTTAAATCCTATCATGTTTGCGAAAGATTTTTTGACCCGTCTACGCCAGAGGCTACGCCGTGGCACGGCAGGATTAACAGGATTTACAGGATTATTTTGGTTCATTGTATTACAATTACGTTCTTATTAATTTTTTCTA
>JAQIBS010000067.1 GCA_027858965.1 Kiritimatiellia bacterium | reverse complement strand
GCGCATGATTCAATAAGCAAACGGTCTTTTGTACAAAAATGGTGATCGCTTGATTTTGTGTAAAAAGTGGACCTTTTTTGGAAAATTCTAAACACCTAAACACCACATTCCACATTCTACGTCCCACGTCCTACAATGCTGCATGCCATTAGTGTATAGTACGAATTTAATTATTGCACATGCTTTGCGATCACTGATGAGAAAACAAGTACAGCGAAGGCCAGGACCAGGGATATGGTCATGGATGCTTTTCTGATTTTCAGTCGGCGTGCTACAGCGGGTTCTGACTTTTTAACTAAATCATTGAAGTGCTCCCAGCAGGGGCCACTGTAAACAAATATGGATACAGGGTAGCCGTTTTTATGCAGAGTTCTTCTGATATTATAGTATGTAGAGGCCCCATATACAAAAAGCAGGAGGGATATGATTTGTATTATTTGCGGAACTGTCATTTTTTTGGTGCCTTAACGCCCTGACGTGGAGCCAGCAGCGGATCTCGTGCGCGAGGTCTGTTGTCAGGGATAAATTCTTTTTTTTCTATTTCGTCGGCATGACTCTCGAAAACATTATCGGTCAGCACTTTCTCGTCAGGACGTTTGAGCGGTTGAGTGCTCTGTTCTTGCCCTGAGAACATTTTATCATCACTGCTTTTTGTGTTGCTCAAGACCTTTGGCTCTGAGATCTCTTTTCTTTTAAAGATACTCCAGAAACTTCGATTTTTTGTTGAGCTCTGATATTTCTTTACATCAGCAGTTTTTGTTGACGAATAAGATTTAGGTTTGTAACCCTTTTCTTTGAATTTACTGCCCGTGTAATTCTTGGGGATGAATTTAGTTTCTTCAATGCCATATGCTCTAAGCACTGTGAAACTCAGCATTATCAACAGCAGGGATGTTATAAAAAACCTCATCTTACAGAGCGCTCTCTTTTTGCAGACTCTCAATAATCTTATGCATCATAAGAGTCAGTTGTTTGAGATCGGCATTGCTGCTTATTGTCAGACGCAGTATGGCGGTTTCCATTTGAGAGTAGACAAGATCAGTTGCTAAAGCGGGATTGGCTCTTTTTAATTCACCTTTGCGCATACCTCCCACAATCAGGCCCTGTATGATTCTGCGCAGTGCAATTGTGTGACTGGTGATATCTTTCTGTGTATTGAGTCCGGCACGTTGTGCGGCAAGAATGTAGTCTAAAATTACCGTCAGCATCATACGTTGATCAAAAAGCAATTCAAGAACTGCACCCATGATTGTTTTAAGTTTGATTATCGTCGGTATATCCTGCTGAAGGATTGAGTCGTATTTATCGACGAGTATATTGGAAACATCCCAGATTGCGTAGTTAAAGATCTCTCGTTTATTTTTAAAATACGTATAAAGTGTAGTCCGGGCAATTCCGCAACTGTCGGCAATCTTTTGAAAGGTTACCCCGTTGTATCCCTGCTCAGCAAAGAGTTGGATCGACTTTTGTATTATGTCGCTTTTACGCGCATCATGGTCGATGACAATACCCATTGATATTTTTATCCTTTTATTATTTGATTTTTATAAAAACCATTTTAGATGATACAGCGTGTTAGTCAAGCGTGATATTGACACATTTGCAAAAAGTGTCACTTTGAGGTAACCCAAGCTTCCAGCTTGGCTTATTGTACGGAGAGCAAGCTGGAAGCTTGCATTACTATAATCCACTTTACTTCACGCAAGAGAATACTCAACGGAAGTGAAATGCGAATTTTATGTGTTAAGAGGTCCGAAAATGTGTGCGAAGCACGGGAGGGCGAGGCTCCCGCCGAGCTGTTTGCTCTGTATTTCAAGGCACAAAAAAACCAGCGTGTCTGTAAAACGCTGGAAATTTGGTGGGCGGTGAGGGGCTCGAACCCCCGACATCCTGGGTGTAAACCAGGCTCTCTAACCAACTGAGATAACCGCCCTTAAAAATTTGTCTGGCTAATATAGCGTTTATGACGTTCAGGATCAAGCCCGTAGTGGGATTTTTTTGTTTTTGTTTTTCAAATGTGGTACTTTAACAACCAAGCGAAGCCGCCTTCATGCCAGGCACAGGCAGGCAACCAACATATCACGCCGCATATCAGAGGCGGAACAGTGGAAGGCGGAAACCATTTCAACCATTTTAACAATTTTAACCACTTTAACTATCGCGAATTTCTTGTTTTTTATTGCAGAAACTGAGCGATAAGCTACTAATGAAGCAAATTTTACATATTCTTGAGGCTGTGGAAGGAGGAACTTGGCGGCATCTGCAGGATTTGGTCGGGGCTTTGCATGGAAAAGGCTATACGTGTTCCGTGGTCCTCTCTTTTGAACGAAATGCTGTCAATCTGGATAACGCGCGTTCTTTTCTTGCATCAAAGAGTATGCCCCTGTATGAAATTCCCATGAAACGAGGTGCCGCACCCGGAGATATGACAGCGGTTCTTAAGCTGACTAAGCTGCTGCGTCGTTTGAAGCCTGATCTGCTTCATGCTCATAGTTCCAAGGCTGGAATACTTGGTAGGCTGGCCTCTAAGCTGGCCGGGGTTCCTGCTGTTTATACCCCTCACTGTTTCCCTTTTCTGATGAAAGATGACAAGCTTTCGCGTTTTTATGGGTTTATTGAAAAGGGGGTTGTGAAGATGACCTCCGCGATAATTGTTATCTCCCGGCAGGAACTCGAGGCTGCACGTTCTCTTGGCTATCCTGAGAGTCGTATACACTATATTCCCAACGGGATTGAGTCCTGTGGACTTGATCTACCTGAAATTTGCGATAAAGGGTCTTTGAAACTTGGTTTCTTTGGCCGTAATGGAGCGCAAAAGGGGGGTGATACTTTTATTCGTTTGGTTGATGAGCTTAACCGGCGCGGGGTGAGTTGTGAAGGGACTATGTATGGAGTTAATGAAAGCGAACGTTCAACATCGAACATCGAACATCGAACGTTGAATTTGAATAATGAGCCAAGTGTTGAAAGATATGAAACAGTATCAATGTGTGGTGGTTGTCCTCAGGATCAGGTGGTTGGGGTGATGCGCGGCTTTGATGTGATTGTTATGCCTTCTCGCTGGGAGGGCTTCCCCTATGTGCTGCTGGAGGCGCTTGATGCCGGTGTGCCTCTCTGTGTATACAATGTTGGGGGTATTGCTGATGTGGTGGAGGACGGCGTGAGCGCCATGCTGACGGAGTCCGAGGATTTTGAAGGGTTGCTGAAAAATATTACGAAGCTCCGGTGTGCGGAGCTTCGTCGAGAAATAGCAGCTGGAGGGCGTGAGGCCGTTAAGTCATATACGCTTGAGCGAATGGCTGAAAGCACGCTCGGGGTTTATGAGAAAACGATAAACGATAAACGATAAACGATAAATGCTGAACGATAAATGCTGAATATTTGGTTATTTCGACTTTTGTGTGGGTAACCTTTTTTCAACTCAAGGGCCTTGACTGCTGAAATGGCTGTGAAAGTTACTAAAACTGTAGTTTATACGTGAATATTGGTCTTTGTTGTCGGTATCGCAATCGGTATCGGCATCGGTATCGAATTTAATCCGATGGTTGCTGTGTCCGATAGCGATAGCGATCCCGATACCGAGTAGCGATGATTCACCCATTAAAAAGTCGGAAGAACCAAA
>JAQIBS010000059.1 GCA_027858965.1 Kiritimatiellia bacterium | reverse complement strand
GGTATTTAGTTAGATAAAAAAAAGATGCAAATGATGAAAACGATGGTAATTGCGGTTTGTTTGACCGTATGGTTTGGAACTGGGTTTGTTCCGGGGGCAGTTTTTCAGAGTGAGGATGCCTATGCACAACCGGCATTGGAGGCGACAAATTCCTGGTCGCTGATTATTGTGCCCGATACTCAGTCGTATGTTAAATTTGCACGTAATCAGGGGATCTGTGAGTTGATGACTGCCTGGATCGCTGAGAATCTTGAGCCTCTGAATGTTCTTTCTGTATTGCATGTTGGCGATTTAGTGGAGCAAAATAATATTCTTAAACCGAATGGCAAACATGGAGATCAAACGGGTGATCAGCAGTGGGATGCAATGTCCAAGGCCTTTGAACGACTCGATGGAAAAACGCCCTATATCCTTGCAACGGGTAATCACGACTATGGAATTAATAGTGCGGAGAATCGTGATACACAGTTTTCAAAATACTTTCCTGTTAGGCGTAACAAGTCGTGGAAGGGAGTGTTCGTTGAGTGCGGTCCTGGTTTTGAAGGACGTAAAACACTGGAAAATGCCGCCTATGTATTGCCTCTTCCACAGGGACGCAAGGCACTCATCCTTTCTTTGGAGTTTGCTCCCTCTGATGAGGTGCTTGTATGGGCCAAAGAGGTTGTTGCCCGCAATGAGTACAAGGATCACCTGGGGATAATCCTGACTCACTCATATATGCGGTCGCTGGCCTCAAAAAATGTCCTTGTTGAAAAAGAGGGATATGCTATTAAGGATGTGAACTACGGGCAGGCTATATGGGACAAACTGATATATCCATCAGATAATGTTCGTCTGGTTTTATGCGGCCATGTGGCAGGTGTTGGCGATCCTCGCAAAAACGTGGGTTTTCGTGAGGATAAAAATCATGCGGGAAAGATGGTTTCACAGATGCTCTTTGATACACAGACCGATGGCGGTGGCTGGCAGGGTAATGGGGGAGATGGATGGTTGAGGATTCTGGAGTTCTCAGCTGATTCTAAAAAGGTCACGGTTAAAACATTTTCGCCCTTCTTTGCAATCTCTCCCTCTACACAGCATCTTGCCTGGCGCAGGGAACCCTTCAATCAGTTTGTTTTTGAATTGGAGTGATTCGGAAAAGGGCAGTTGAGATCTGAGGCACGGCTACGCTCTGGAGGGTCCCAGGCTCTGGGACCGCGCGGACGGTGAGGCCACCGTCCCTCCATATCAATCAAAATCAACTCGCTATGCTCTGGAGGGTCCCAGGCTCTGGGACCGCCGCACACTCCATTGCGGTTTGCTCTCTGCGCTCTTGGCGCCTTCCTTGTCAGGGCGTAGCTCGGTAGAGCGGAGACTGATGCGAGGTAAAAAGTTTTGAACCAACTGGTTCTCATCAAGTCTTGGAGCCAAAAAAAAAACATCACTTTGCGAGTGATGTGTTTTTTAAAATGGCTCCGGTGACTGGATTCGAACCAGTGACCAAGTGGTTAACAGCCACCTACTCTACCGCTGAGCTACACCGGAATAAATTATCCTGCTTGTATTTAAAAAGTTCATCAAATTTACTATATCAGTTGGGCTATGTCAACGCCGATTTTTGATATTTTTTTTTATTTCGTTTAGTACCCTTAAAATACACAGGTTTTTGTTCAATGCAGCAATGTATATCACTCAGAGTTAGCGAAGTTGCCTGTCTGCGTGCGACGCACAGGCAGGCGGATCTTTTGTATCAGTTAAGATGCTGCTGCATATCCTCCAGTTGAATGCCTTTGGTCTCTGGTACCATTAATTTGACCCAGATCAACTGCAGAACCATCATGAAGGCAAAGAAGCCAAAGATAAATTCCGGTTGATAGAGTTCGACAAGCTTGGGGAAGGCCAGCGTTAAGCTGGCGGCAAAGATCCAGTGGGTGAAACTTCCGAGCGCCTGCCCCGAAGCGCGGTTGCGATTGGGAAAGATCTCGCTGATGAAGACCCATATTTCAGCTCCTTGCCCAACCTTATCGTTAACGAGATTTGTTATTGTTTATTTTGCTTGTGACGTTACTGCCAGCAGGATTTCAATGAATATATTGTGCCTTTAATCTGTGAGCCCTCTCCCTCTGTAATATTTAATGAACTGATTAGCTCATCATTTTTCTGAATGCAGGCATAGGTTCCATATAGAAGGCCATCAGCCGAGAATATCTCAATGCAGGTTCGGTCCACCAAGATACGCGCATCAAAGAGACCCTCTTTAATCGGCCACTTGATTTTACGGTCGTTGATTGAGAGAATGTTCGCTGATGAAAGATATGAGATTTCAATGCCGTTGATGTGGATCTGCATGATGGCATCGAAAGAGAGCTTTGCTTGAATCACCAGCTCCTGTTCTCGCTTCATGAAGCCGGTGAGCGGAGAGTTGTCTCCCGGTTTGAGCGTTATTGCAGAAAAACTCTGTTTCTTGTTGCGTAGTGATTCCATAGCCGAAACCGGAGCTGTTCAGATGGTCCACTACCGCGCTGCCGCTGAACATCGGGCCCAGTGCGTCCGGGTAGAGTGCCTCGGGCAGCTGCTTCCAGTGAATGAGATCTTTGCTGACTGCATGTCCCCAGTGCATGTTGCCCCAGTTCACTCCATAGGGGTTGTGCTGATAAAAGAGATGATACTCTCCGTTGTAATAGCAGAGTCTGTTGGGATCATTCAGCCAACCGCGTTTTGAACAGAAGTGATATTGAGGGCGATACTCCTCTTTATAGAGCAAGTTGTTCGCTTTTACATCCGTACTACTGAAGTGAATATTCTCTAATGCTTTAGAGCCAGCGGTCAGCTTGTCAATTCTTAACTCAATATCCGCTCCGTTGAATTCTTGTAAATCAAGAAAGGCCCACCAGTCAGGATCTGATGGCGCAAGTTCCATATTGAAGAAGTACTGTTTTTTATTATTTGCCCAAATCTCGATATTGCATTTTTCAACACCGTTTTTAACCGGCAGCATCATATAACGGTTGCTGACTTTCATGGGGTGTGCAACATTCAGCTTGGGTTGCGGGGGAAGATCGTCCCGCAGTTCAATCTGATCTACATTGATATGTCCCCAGCCACTGGATTTATTGTCAACAATTTCCAGAATGGCGGTTTTTCCGGTCCATTTAGAAAGATCCCAGTATCTGAATGCGAGGTTTTTCGATCCGCCACTGACAACATTGGGGCCGGTAGCACTCACGACGACCTTTCCTCCAACCATCAGGTTCATGCAGGTTTCGCCTTTCCATCCACCACCGCCAATCAGGAAGGTGAGGTATCTTTTAGAGAGAGTAAATTCCGGTGATGTCAGTTTTCCTCTGGAATTATCTCCTCCTACATATGAGTTAACCAGCCCTTTTCCTTTGAAGCCGGCCACATGCCCCTGGCCGTTTAAGGTTCCCGGTGCTGGCTTTTCGCCAAAGGCTTCGCCCTCAACCTTCCAGTCGCCGTAATCATTGCCTTCAAAATCGGCGACTATTATCCCCATGGCATCCGTTAAAAAAGAAATTCTACCTGATTGCTGATGTTATTCCTCTGAGCAATCCGCATCATTCCTACCAATAAAACATGTTTTCAAGCAATTATTGCTACCAATAAGATTGACATATTTATCAATATTGTTAATCATTGTCTGCATAAAAATGAATTATGTTGCAGAAATTTTCTCTTTTCAGGTTCTTCCTATGCAACGCGAAGCGTTGTTGACTAATGTAGTGATGCCATATTACACAACTGTTTAATGAATGAGAAAAGATTCGCATATCACAAGGGTTAATTTAGTTGCAGCGCCGCTGCATTAGAACTCTCAATTGTTTCGGTTGAAAGGATATTTGGAAATAATGACAAGTAATGAAATCAGGCTGAATTATTATCTGGATGAAACTTGTGTTTTATGTGACACGGAAGCTACATCGCGTGATGAACTGCTGGAACTTATGGTTGGAGCGCTCCATCGGAAATATAAAGGATTTGAGCGCGATGATGTTGTCAAGGCCGTTATTGAACGTGAATTGCAGTGTCCCACTGTACTGGCTTCCGGCCTGGCTCTTCCGCATGCTCGGCTCGCTGAAATCTCCAGTCCTGTTCTAGCTGTTGCCACTTCGGCCAAAGGGATTGATTTTGAAGCACCCGACGAAGATCCTGTTCAGGTTGTTGTGTTGATCCTTACACCCAAGTCGGATCCAGGTGCCTATCTGAGATTGATGGCATCGTTGAGCAAGCTCCTGAATAATAAGCCGGTAATTAAACGACTTTGTGTTGCGACAAGTGCGCGTGAGGTATATGGAATCATCACCGAGGGCGCTGAAAATATCACAGTGAAGTTGAATGCCGAGAGTGTTATGGATTGTAATCCGGTGGTATTGGATGAAAGTAATACGCTGTCCGATGCCATTAAAGCATTCTGTGCACATCAGGTCATGGATATTCCCATCGTGGATGAAGAGGGGGACCTGCGAGGAACAATTGCGATTGAAGACCTGCTTCGTCAAAGTCTGCCACAGCATCTTCTCTGGATGGAGGATCTGTCGCCAATCGAAAACTTTGAGCCCTTTGCTGAGGTTTTACGCAAGGATGAAGAGACAAAGATTGCCGATTTTATGCATGATGAATATGTCAGTGTTAAGCCTGATATACCGGCTATTCAGCTGGCAAAAATATTTTTAATGAAGAATGTGCGTCAAATTCAGGTGGTTGATGGTCGCCATTTTCTGGGTGTCGTTAACTTGCACAGCTTTAATGCTCAAATCTTCTGGGCTTAACATAGAGAGGTATAAATAAACATGCACGACGATAGTAACAGTGACGTTCTTTCGACCAAACAGCTGATCATCCGCTTAGCCATATTGTTGTCCATCAGTATCGGACTAGGTGTCGGTGGTACTTTTTGTGGATTAAACGCGCAGCAGTCTATAGCGACAAGTGTGTTCCTGGCAATCATTATGGGTACGCTTTTCTTCTGGTCTTTCCGGCTTTCAATTGCCTTTCTGGGGCTGGGTGTGCTGATATTTACCAAATCGTTGAATATTCCCCACTTTGTTGAGGCAGCGGCGCTGCCTGTGATCCTGTTTCTGGTGGGAATGATGATTGTGGTTGGCGCTTTGCGCGACCTTGGCTTTTTTACCTGGGTTGTGCAGGCTCTGATCTCTATTCCTAATATGACAGGCAGGAAATTTATTGCGGCAACGTCGATTGCCTCTGCGCTGCTTGCATGTGCCGTGGATGAGGTGACCTCGATTATCTTTATTGCCACTCTTATTTTTCAGGTCTGTGATCGGTTGAAGCTGAATCCGGCACCTTATATCATTATCTGTGTGCTTTGTACTAATATCGGTAGTGCCGGCACAATGATGGGCAATCCGGTTGGTATATTTATTGGTACGCAGGCGGGGTTGACCTTCGGTGATTTTGCGCGTTGGGCCTTTCCTATTATGCTGGTTTCGCTTGGTTCCTGCGTGGCGGTGACTATGTTCTGGTTCAGGAAAGAGCTAAACCTTTTTGATGAACGGTTGAAGGATCGTATGAAACGTCAGCTGAGTCTGGTGCCTACAGTGGTTGTGCCCTACAAACGCGGACTGGCAGTTCTGTTGTTAACGCTGGCATTTATTGCCTCTCATCATGCCTTGGAAGAGTGGCTGCAGCTTGATAAAAACAGCATCTTGCTGGTTGCTCCGCTGGCCTGCGCCGGAGTGATAATGATTTTCAAGCGTAATCGCGCCCGCTATTATGTTGAGCATGAAGTGGATTGGTGGACATTGCTGTTCTTCATGCTGTTGTTTGCTATCGCCGGAACGCTTGAATATACCGGAGTGACTAACATAATTGCAGATAATTTCATCAGGGTCTGTGGAGATAAGCCTGCTATTCTTATTCCCTCGATTATGGCTACCACCGCTATAGGTTCCGCATTTGTCGATAATGTGATTTTTGTAGCTGCCTTCTCGCCGGTTATTACGGCTTTGAGTGAAACGATGCCTGCAATGCCCCTTTGGTGGGCCCTGCTGTTTGGTGCCTGCTTTGGAGGAAATATTACCCTTATTGGCAGTACCGCCAACATTGTCGCACTTGGAATGCTGGAAAAACAGTCGCATGTTAATATTAAATTTATCGAATGGCTGAAGATCGGTTCGCTTTCGGCATTGCTTGCCTGCATGATTGCCTGGGGAATGCTGACTGTAATGGCTCCGTATATGCCGCACGTAAATTAGTGCGAGAGTTCTAAAATGCGAGAGTGCGCGAGTTTAAGCGGTGTTTAATACACAACTCGACATTCAGAGAAAATGATGTCGTACATCACACTAGCTTAGTTGCCTGCCGGTGCGTGACCGCACGTAGACAGGCGGCGAAAAACAGCTTTAGTTATAATTTAAATGTAGGGAAGTAAAATATTTTGTGAAAGTTTTAGTAACAGGTTCAGCAGGTTTTATAGGTTATCATCTTTGTGTCGCTCTTTTGAGCAGGGGCGATGACCTTTTTGGTATCGATAATTTCAACTCCTATTATGATGCCGGGTTGAAACATAAACGCCATGATTTAATCAGAGCTGCCGCTGAAGAGGGTAGCTTTGCTTTCAATGAACTGGATGTCTGCAATACCGCTGCATTACAAAGTGCCATTGATTCATTTCAACCAGAGGTTGTGGTGCATCTTGCAGCGCATCCAGGGGCTCGCAACTCTCAAAAAGCCCCCTTTGATTATATGAAGAATAACTGCGAAGGTTTTTTGAGTGTGCTCGAGTGTTGCCGTAAACAGAAAAAAGTTCCACGGTTAGTCTTTGCTTCCTCCTCCTCTGTATATGGGAGGAATGTTACAATGCCATTTGATGAGAGTCATGCGGTAGGAGCTCCTGTAAGTCTATATGCAGCTACAAAGAGCTCCAATGAACTAATAGCGCATGTATATTCGGATTTGTATGGAATGCAATGCGTTGGCTTGCGATTTTTTACGGTTTATGGCCCATGGTATCGACCTGATATGGCGCTCTCTCTGTTTGCCGATGCTATGATTGCCGGCCGTCCTTTGCAGATCTTTAACCATGGAGATCTTAAGCGTGATTTTACCTTTGTTGATGATGTGGTTGATGGAATTACGCGTTGTTTGTTCTGTGAAAATCTTGATCGTTATGAAATATTCAATATCGGTCGGAGTAGACCTGAAAAGCTGATGGATATAATCGATATACTGGCAGGGGAGCTGGGCGTGCATCCGCAATTTGAATATCTGCCCATGCAGGAGGGAGATATGCAATGCACATGGGCGGATATCTCCAAAATCACTTATAAGACAGGATATCAGCCAATAACCTCTATTTCCGAAGGTGTTCCGCGTTTTTCTGATTGGTACAAGAAGTTTTGTTTGTCAAAATAATTCAGCGCACCGTATATCCGCCGTTACACGGTGGATGAAATAAGCATTTAGGTAAAAAAAACTTTATTTCTATGCAACGCGAAGCGTTGTTGGCTAATGCAGTGATGCATATTACACAAACTGTTTACAAATGCGAAATGATTTGCATATCATAAGGGGTAAGTTTGGTTGTGGTTCTGCTGCATTAGATGATTAATATTGTAATTTTGATGATAGAGGATTATTATAAACAGCTAAATTAATTGTTTGAATAGGAGTTGTCGAGATGTTAAAAAGGTTTGTTTTTTGTATATGTGCTCTAATCTTAATTTTATCTTCATTTAATCTGTTAGCGGATGGTGTTAATCGCCAGATGCTGCATGACGGCTGGTCATTCAAGCAGGTTCGCGGACGTAACTGGTATCCGGCTACGGTTCCCGGCGTTGTGCAGACCGACCTGATGGCTAATGAGATCATTGCGGATCCCTTTGTCGGCATGAATGAACGTGGTGTTCAGTGGGTCGATAAAGAGGACTGGGAGTATAAAACAGTATTTAATGTTACTCAGGAGACTCTGGCTAAAGATAATACGCGCCTTGTTTTTGAGGGGCTCGATACCTATGCAGATGTCTATTTAAATGACAAGAAGGTCATTACTGCTAAAAATATGTTTCGTTTATGGAGTGCTGACTGCACTGGAAAGTTGGTCGAAGGCGAGAATAAACTGCGAGTTTATTTTCACTCACCCATTAAAGTTGACCTGCCCAAATGCCTGGCATTGAATTATGCATATCCAGCCAGCAATGATCAGTCCGAAAATGGCGGTATGCTGAAATATAAAGTGAGTGTCTTTGCTCGCAAGGCCGGTTATCACTATGGCTGGGATTGGGGCCCTCGTTTGGTTACTATGGGAATCTGGCGCCCTGCCTATCTTGAGTCATGGAATGATATGCGCTTCGAAGATGTGCATATTTCTACTCGCAATGTATCCAAAGAGTCGGCTGAAGTCGAAGTTGAGGTCGAGATTGATTCAGGTATTGATTGCTCTGCCACTATTCAGGTGGTTGGGGGGGAACATGGTCTGGTTTATGGAACCAGGCAGGCTGAACTCAGTAGAGGTGTTAATGCCTTTAAATTGTCGTTTACTTTGAAGAATCCTGAGTTGTGGTGGAGTAATGGCCTCGGCAGACCATTTCTCTATGATTTCAAGGTTATGGTCAAGAGTGATGAAAAAGTTTTTGACAGCCGTGTTGTTCCAACCGGAATACGTTCCATTAGACTTGTTACCGATAAGGATATGAATGGCAAGGGGTCAACCTTCTATTTTGAGCTGAATGGAGTTCCTGTCTTTATGAAGGGAGCTAACTATATCCCCAATGATAATTTCCTGCCTAGGGTCACAGAGAAGAAATATCGTAATGTGGTTGCACGTGCTGTGGATGCCAATATGAATATGCTTCGTATCTGGGGGGGCGGTATTTATGAAAATGATTATTTTTATAAACTTTGTGATGAGAATGGAATTCTGCTCTGGCAGGACTTTATGTTTGCCTGCAGTTTGTATCCGGTTGATGAAGAGATCGTTGAAAATATTAGGGCAGAAGCCGTTTATAATGTTAAGCGCTTAAGAAATCACGCCTGTCTCGCACTGTGGTGTGGTAATAATGAGATGAATGAAGCTATCAATCACTGGGGATGGGGACAGAATTTTGAGAGAATGGGGCTCCTCCCTAAGATTCAAGCTGAGTATGATAAAATTTTTACAGATTTACTGCCGAAGGTGGTTGCTGAGTTTGATGCGGAAACTGACTATCGCTCCAGTTCCCCATTCAGCGACCTCTACCCCAAAGAGAAAAGCCGAACATCGGGTGATCTGCATTACTGGGATGTATGGCATGGAAAGGCTCCATTTACAACTTACGAAGAGGTTATTCCCCGCTTTATGAGCGAGTATGGTTTTCAGTCGTTTCCTGAGCTCTCTACTGTGCGTGGTTATGCCGGGGATGAGAAGCACTGGGATATTGAGTCAGATGTGATGCTGGCTCATCAACGTCATCCCTGTGGTAACGAACTGGTGCGTACCTATATGGAGCGCAATTACGGGGAACCAAAGGATTTTCGCAGCTTTCTTTACATGAGTCAGCTGTTGCAGGCTGATGGAATGCGACTAGCCCAGGAGGCACACCGTCGCAATATGCCCTATTGTATGGGGACGCTTTACTGGCAGCATAATGACTGTTGGCCTGTGGCTTCCTGGTCCACCTCCGACTATTATGGTAAATGGAAGGCATCGCATTACCGCACCCGTAAATCTTATGAGGAGGTGATTGTCTCTGTCACACATAAAGATGGTCGACTGCCGGTATATGTGGTCTCCGATAGATTGGAATCGCTGCAGGGTGAGATTACTGTCAAGTTAATGAGTTTTGATGGCAATGTTCATAAAGAGCGTCGTGAGAACGTTACAGTTGATGCCAATAGCAGCTTGCAAGCACTCGATATTGACCTTGGTGATTTCCTGGGCGATCATAGTTCCAGTAATGTGCTGGTCAGCGCTGTTTTTGAATCTGATAGCATTAAAGCCGATTCGATCTATATGCTGGCACCACTGAAAAATGTGAAGCTCCCCGTCGCTGAAATTAAGAGCGAGATTACGGCTTTCCCCGGTGGATTTTCAATAAAACTCAGCTCACAGAACTTTGCCCGTGGTGTATATCTTTCAGTGGATGATGAAGAGATTCTCTTTTTCAGTGATAACTACTTTGATATCCTCCCTGGAATGAGTAAGGTTGTGGTTGTTCGTTCATCCAAATCAAAAGAAGAATTTATACAAAAACTGAGCGTCATATCCATGTGTGATGCGATTAAGTGACGAAAAGCTTCTACGTAAGCAAACAATTAAAGGATAAAAAAGTATGAAATTGAAAACTCTTCCCATTTTTATGGCATTTCTGGTTATGGGGGTGGCTGATGCCATGGGGCCGCTCTCAAATGCTGTAAAAGAACAGTATGAATTGAGCAATGTGATGGCTACGCTACTTTCTTTCTTTGTGTTTATTGCCTTTGCCGCTTTCAGTGTGCCGGGTGGACTGCTGGCCGCTCGTATCGGTATGAAAAAGCTTCTGCTGCTTGGTTTAGGGCTGAACGCGGCGGCTATGCTGGTTCCCAGTGTCATGGTGCCAGGCTTTGGCGTGCTGCTGGTTTGCATATTTGTGTTAGGTATTGGCACTACTTTTCTGCAGGTAGCTGGTAATCCCATTATGCGTGTGGTTAGTGCCGAAGGAAATTACAGTCGCAATCTCAGTTTTGCACAAGGCATAAAAGGTCTGGGAAGCACATTGGCAACATATCTGGTAACAGCTATTACGGCAATTGCGCTTTTTAAAAACATGGGATGGCGTGGAACTTTTCCAATCTTCTTTGTTTTGATGGCCGCCGCACTTATTTTTGTCTGCTTTATTAAAGTTGAAGAAAGCAAACCTGAAGTGCCACCAAGCATCGCTTCAAGCCTGAAGCTGCTTAAAGAGCCTGTGTTTGCTTTAGCGGTTCTGGGTATCTTTCTCTATGTCGGAGCTGAGGCCAGTATGGGACGTTTTCTCTTTCCCGGTCTGCTTGATATGGGGATGGAAGAAGCAACGGCAAGTAAGTTTGGTGCGGCTATGTTTTTCCTTCTTCTTACTATTGGACGTATTGCCGGCGGTGCCTTGCTGACAAAAGTGCAGCCGCGTCCTGCCTTTCGTATCTCTGCTCTTATGGGTGCTGTCGGTGCTGGCTTGCTGATGTTTGGAAACACATCTCTGGCAATTGCCGGTGTAATTCTCAGCGGACTTGGTTTTGCCAACATCTGGCCGCTACTCTTCTCTATAACGGTAGAAGAGAAACCGGAACGGGCAGGGGAACTCAGCGGACTTATGTGTATGGCTATCTCCGGTGGAGCGATCGTTCCTCTTTTGATGGGTGGTCTGGTGGATGCAGGAATGAAGTCTCTTGCTTTTGTGATTCCGGTCCTCTGTTTTGTCTATCTTTTTGTGCTTTCACTGAAAGGCGGCACTAAAGCCGCAGCTTAAAACGCTCGATTAGAAAGCACAGGCATCCCATAGAAGGGCGTATCTGCGCATTAGTGTATTCGTGCAACTGAAATCAGAGTCAGGCAGAGTATTGCTTGCGTAGGTCTGATTTGCAATCGGACTGTCCGGTAGAAAACCGGACTTACGTTATTGCCATTGATTATATAACTACTGTTTTTTGTATATGCGCGCGGGGGAGCGTGTATATACATTATTTCAACATTGGATATTGACTGCGGGCAAAGCCCGCGTAAGATAATGGGGAACATAATGAGTCAAGTATCACTTTCATGGGCTGGAGTTCTGCTGTTTTCTGCATTGCTTTACAGTGGGGCAGGATCTTCGGTATCAGGGCGCTGGGTAAATCCAATCGGGGTGGATAACTCTCACCCATATTTACTCACCCAGTCGGAGTGGCTGCGGGTGGACGAGCCTGTGTCTGAACATCTGAAGGCCAAAGAAAAAAAACCAGAGAAGATGAAAATCATAAGCGCTGTTTATGGAACACAGAATGACTCACAGTTTAAAGATGTAAAGCAGATTATCGAGGATAATATCCTGAGAAATAACGGCTTTTTAAAACTCACCGTTAGTAACAGTATTTTAACTGACCCCGCCTATGGAATGGGTAAGCGTTTGAAGGTTATCTATTCAATCGCTGGCGAAGAGCTTACTGAGGTTCAGCGGGAAGGCGGTTTTATGCAGTTGCCGAAAAACAAACCTGATTACAGGCCCAACCGTCCTAAAATGATTGCCGCTCCCCGCTATTTAAGACGTGATTTTAAAATAGTAAAAACCCCTGTTAAGGCATATCTCTATGCAGCTGCGCTGGGGTTGTGTGAACTGCGTTTAAATGGAATCCGGATTGCTCATACCTTTCCGCAGCAGGAGTCATTGAACTACACTAACTCGGTTCCTGTACACTGTTATAATATCTCCTCGTTTATCAGAAAGGGGGATAACACGGTCGCTGTAATTTTATCCAATGGTCGCTACTCTGGTTTTATCAATAGTTCCCCGTCACAGATCTGTGCCTTTGGTTATGAACCGCACTTGCGAGCGCAGATTGAGATCCGTTTTGCAGATGGTTCTACTCAGGTAGTGGGTACCGATCATAAGTGGCAGGGCTGTTATCAAGGGCCTCTTGTTTATTCAGGTACTTCTGAAGGCGAAATATATGATGCGGGTAAAGAGATGCCCGGCTGGGATAAATCAGGTTATCAGCCTGGTCCGCTATGGGAATCTGCTCTGATCAACAGGTCTGTTGAGGTTGGTGATTTTACTTCGGAGATAAAAAACAATGTCAGTATTGCCGGTCGTAAAAACGCTGTTATGGTAGGCATGCCCAGCCCGGGCATATATGTTTTTGATTTAGGTGAGTCTGTCATTGGTTACCCTGAGTTGCTGGTTGATGGAGTCAGAGGACAAAACATCTCTATTCACTGTCATCTCTCTTTGAATAACGATGGAACCGTATTTAAAGAGAAACTTGAAAAAATTGAAAATTCTACAGGACAAAACCGCTTTCTCCAGTATAAGTTGAATGTATCTGGAAAAATCTGTTTAACGCCCCGTTTTTATTGTTGGAAATTTCGTTACATTGAGGTTGCCGGGTTGAGGAAAAAACCGGATAAAAACGCCTTGAAAGCCGTTGTGATGAAAATAAGGGATTGAAGGCGTTAAAATCGTTAATCCTCCTTCGCGCGAGGCTCCGGCGGGACAAGAACGGTTGAAGAGGTAATTGCTGGAGGGACGGCGGCCCGCCGTCAGCTATCTTACGTGGGGGTTGCTAATGATGCGATGATACCAGGCAAGAATAATCAACCCATAGATTTTGCGAAAGAACCTTGAATTACAGATTTTTTCACTTTGTGCTTGTTGAAATTGCGGTTTTCTTGCAACATATGCAGATTAAAGAAATTAGGAGATAATATTTATGGCTCAAAATATTGTAGAAAAAATTCTAGCAGCGCATAGAGTTTCCGGAGATTTGACACCAGGTAAAGAACTTGCTATCCGTATTGATCAGACTTTGACGCAGGATGCAACCGGAACAATGGCGTACCTTCAGTTTGAAAGCATGGGCCTTGATCGCGTTAAAGCAGATCTTGCCGTTAGCTATGTTGACCATAATACAATCCAGGTCGGCTTTGAAAATGCAGACGATCATGCCTATCTGAAAAGTGTTGCCAAGCGTTATGGAGTTGTATTCTCGCGTCCCGGCAATGGCATCTGCCATCAGCTGAACCTCGAACGTTTTGGTAAGCCCGGTGCAACCCTGCTTGGCAGCGATTCTCATACTCCCACCGGCGGTGGTATCTGCATGCTTTCAATCGGTGCCGGTGGTATTGATGTGGCCGTTGCCATGGGGGGTGGCCCTTTTTATCTGACCTCTCCTAAGGTGACCTTGGTTAAATTGAACGGAACTCTTAACGCTGGTGTATCTGCTAAAGATGTTATTTTAAAGGTTCTCTCTGTATACGGCACCAACGGTAACGTTGGACGTGTTCTTGAGTATGGCGGTCCAGGAATTGCCGCGCTGGGTGTCCCTGCCCGAGCCACTATCACCAATATGGGAGCTGAGCTGGGAGTAACAACCTCTGTATTTCCAAGCGACCAGACAACACGCTCTTTCCTGAAAGCCCAGGACCGTGAAGCTGATTGGACCGAGTTGATCTCCGATGAAGGCGCAGAGTATGAGCAGGTGCTTGAAATCAACATGAGTGAACTTGAACCCATGGCGGCCTGTCCTCACTCACCTGGTAATATTGCCACGATAGCCTCTTTAGCTGGCAAAAAAGTTGATCAGGTGCTTATTGGATCCTGTACGAATTCATCCTACCGAGATTTAAAAACTGTCGCTTTAATGCTCAAGGGTAAAAAAATCCACTCTGATGTCGAGGTCTCTATCGCTCCTGGTTCGCGTCAGGTGGTCGAGATGCTGGGGCAGGAGGGGCTTCTTACAGATCTAGTCTCTGCTGGCGTGCGTATTCTTGAGAATGCCTGCGGTTTCTGTATTGGTAATCACATGTCGCCCGGAACAGATGCTGTCAGCCTGCGCACAAGTAACCGTAATTTCGAGGGACGTAGTGGAACAATGTCGGCTCAAGCCTATCTGGTCAGCCCCGAAACAGCTGCGGCTGCCGCTTTGACAGGTGTGTTTGCAGATGCCCGCACACTGGATAACCTGCCGGCAGAAGTTAACGAACCGGAACATTTTGCAATCGATGATTCTATGTTCCTGTTTAAAGATACAGCAGGGAAAGGCATTCCCGGGACCGAGATTGTCAGGGGACCTAACATCAGTGATGTCCCGGCCGGAACTCCCATGCTCCAAAAAATTGATGGCGTGATTGTGATCAAGGTGGGCGACAAAATCACCACCGATCATATCATGCCAGCCGGTGCGCGCTTGAAATTCCGTTCCAATATCCCACGCTATTCAGAGTGTGTATTTGAGAATGTCGACCCTGACTTCTATACTAATGCGGTAACCAATCGGGATAAAGGACTACATAACATTATAGTGGCAGGATTGAGCTATGGACAGGGATCAAGTCGGGAACATGCGGCTATGTGTCCTATGTATCTCGGAGTGAAGGCTGTAATTGCAAAAAGTATTGAACGTATTCACTGTGCCAATCTGATCAACTTTGGTATAGTTCCCTTTATATTTGATGACCCCAAGTCTTACGATACGATTGAGCAGAGCGATAAGCTGGTAATTGAAGAGCTGAAAATCTCAGTTGAGGGAGACGGAAAAGCAACCGTCTGTAATGTAACTCAAGGAACCACATTTGCTGTAAAAACTGATCTAAGTGACCGGCAGAAGACTATTCTGTTGAATGGTGGCCTTTTGGCTGCAGTTGGAGCCGGCGTTCTATAAAAAAAAATACGGAGGTAATCCGCTTTTTATTTGATTTTTCAAAGAAAAGCGGTTGACCCCTGTTTATAACAACCATATAATTCAAACATGAGTGATTCTGTCGAAAAAAATAAGAGTGTTGGTCCTGAAAACGATAAATCAACTGAGGTTGATGAAAAAAAAGCCGTAGTTCTGGATCTTGATTTTGCCCCGAGTTGGGCTCGTACGTCACCTGACGACTATTTAAAGAGTGTGAAAAGCTCCAGGTTTGACAGTGATAGCGGTGGCTCTTATAACCGGCGCTCCAATAGTCGCGACAACAGACGCGGTGGCGGACGTGATGACAGATTTTCACGTAATAATCGTGATAATCGCAAGTTCGGACATAAACCTCCTCGTCGCCGGGAGTTTGGGCAGGACCGTTCACCGGCCTCCATCAAGCCTTCCAAACCTGCCGCTCCAGTCAAAAAAAAGTTTTCTGGCGTGGATCAGGGACAGGGTGGCGGCAACTTGCGCAGTGGTGGTGGTGGTGGTGATTATCGCCCTCAGAATCGTAATAGTTACCGGGGCCGTCCTAGATTTGAACATCCTCCGCTGGCTCTTGAGGTTCGCATTCTTCCTGAACAAAAGGCTCTTGGTGGTGTCATCCGTCGGATTCAATCTTCACACAGGGCTTTCCCTTTGCGTGATATTGCCTGGCTCTTTCTTGATAAACCGGCTTCCTGCCTGGTCCGCTTGGCTCAGCAGAAGGATGAACCTCTACCTCTCTATCAATGCAAAATCTGTGGCATGCCAGCTCTCTCTGAAGAAGAGATGGAAAGCCATTTGTTGAATCGCCATCTGGATGATGCTTTTGATGTTGAAGAGATCGAATGTGATATGCCCGGTGGGCAGTTTGTCTGCGTGATGCGTTGTGGTATGACCGGTGTCCTTCTCGGACCTCCCAATCATCATAGCTATAACACCAAAGTTCACGACATGCTGCGTACAAAATTTCCTAATATGTCGGAAGAGGCTTATCGTCGTAAAATTGAGAGCGTGCGTGAAACCGAGGTTATTGAAGAATGGCGTCAGTCCTGCACGAAGAAAAAGATTTACCGTCGTAAAGAGGTTCAGGCTGTACCTGCAATTGAACCTGTGCCAACACCTGAACCCGTCGAAGCCGGTGTTGATGCAGCACCTGTTGCTGAGGGTGAGACCATTGCTCCCGCAGCTCCTGTTGTTGATATGGTGGATAATGAAGTCAAAGCACCTCCGATGGATCGTGAGGTGGCAGAGCTTGTTTTTAAACGTGAAATTATGCCCAAGCAATACTCTTCGGTAAAACACATGATCTGTATTGCATCAACTGCTCTCCAGACTCCTAATAAACCTCTCTACTTTGCAATCAAAGATATGCTGCATAAAGAGCGTCGTTTTCCGACATCTCTTTTCTTTGCACTGCGTGGAGCATTTCGTCACAGAAAACTTCATCTCTTCAGAGCTAATGAGGCCAAGGGCCCTGACTTTGTTATGCAGAAGAAGCCGTCAGTACTTAATCCTTCTCATGCCGTAGATCTGGTCAAAGAAGTTCTCTCTTATATTCATGAGCATCCCGCCTGTACCAAGGTTGAATTGGTGCATGCCCTTTCAAATGATGAAGATGTTAAGATCAAAGAGACGCTGGCTCAGTTGGCTTGGCTGATTGAGAAAGGTAATGTCATTGAGTATTATAATGACGTTCTGAGCGCTCCGATTGAGTATCCTTATTTTAAACTGCTGTCAGGTGAAAAGAAACGAGGAAAGCGAGGAGAGTCGGTAACAGTTTCCAATGACTCTCCTGCACCTGTAAAATCTGAGGTTGCAACTGCTGCTAAACCGGCTAAATCTGCGGCTGAAAAAGCTGAGGTGCCAGTGGCGGAACCTACTGTAGAAGCGAAAGCCGAGCCAGCTGCCGAAGTGAAAGCTGAGCCAGCTGCCGAAGTAAAAGCCGAGCCAGCTGCGAAAAAGGTAGAAGCTCCAGTGGCCGAACCTGTAGCGGAGGCGAAAGTCGAAGTGACAAAGGAAGAAACTAAGCCTGAGGTTAAAGCCAGCGAACCTGTAGCGGAAGCAAAAGTTGAAGCTGTGAAAGAGAAAAAGGCCGCAACTGCTAAACCTAAAACAAAAGCAACCAAGCCTAAGAAAGCAGCGGCAGCTAAACCTGCTGAAGAAAAGGCCCCAGCTAAGCCAAAAGCTAAAAAAGCAGCCAAACCTGCTAAAGAGGATGTTGTCAAAGAGAGTGAGTCCGTTAAAACTGAGGTAAAGCCAGAGGAAAAATCTGACACATCTGAAGCTTAGGGCCCACGCAAAAATATCTTCACATTTTGGTGGCAAATGCATCACGCTTGACATCGTTGCGAAAACTCGAAATATGTCCATATTCCTGTGTTTCCGCGCCTTGTCAGCCATGCGCCTCGACACAAAAAATTATGAATTTATTTCCGCGCAGACCCTTAAGATTAGCGCTTAAATAAAAAAGATCAGAGGGATCGTTATGATCCGTCTGATCTTTTTTTGTGTTTATATGCAGGCAATGAATGGTGCACTTAATCGCCACCCTTACTCGGATACCCTTAATCGATTTATTCCAACGAAGTCCAACGCTCTAGCCAGCCGTAACAACTCTGCCGTCAATATGAAGTTCGCCGGTTGAGATCAGGCGCAGGACTTCTGGATAAGCAAGATGCTCTTCAACCTGAATGCGAGCATGTAACGATTCATATGTATCATCTGATAAAATTGGTACAGAGCGCTGAACGATAATGGGTCCGGTATCTGTGCCTTCATCAACAAAGTGAACGGTGCAGCCTGCCACCTTGACTCCATAGTCCAGAGCTTGTTTCCATGCATGCACTCCAGGGAATGCCGGTAGCAGTGCCGGATGAATATTTATGATGCGCATCGGAAATGCTTTCAGCAAGCCCGGTTTCACAATACGCATAAAGCCTGCCAGAACAACTGTATCAACCCCATGATCCTTGAGAATCTGTATGCATTTCACCTCTGCGTCTTTATCAAGCTTTGTTTTGTAGGGTGTGCAATCAAGCCATTGGTGGGGGATGTTATGTTTTTCTGCCCGTTCAAGGATCTTAGCACTTTGAACATCAGATAAAACAATTTTTATCTCTGCATTAAGTTCGCCTGACGCAATGGCATCTACAATAGATTGCATATTTGACCCGGAACCGGATCCTAAAACACCAATTTTAAGGGTCGTACTGTTGTTAGTCATAGTTCTGAATTTTCAGTTACAAAATAAAAACTTCAGGCTTCAGCTAACGAATAGTTTCGTTTAAAGCCCAATTGCCTGAGATCTAAAGCCATAAAAAAATTAAGTTAATTTATTTACCAAGAACTCCATCAAGTTTCTGGTTCAGGTCTTTAGCGCCTTGATCGGCATCCTGCTCGGCTTGCTTGGCAGCATCGTTAAGCTTTTCTTCGGTTGTTTTTTCCTTACAGCCGCTGATGCCGATTGTCGCTACAACAAATAGTGCAATGAGTATGACTCTTTTCATATTGATACCCTTTTCTTTTGTTTAGTTATAACTCACATATGTGAGTTATATTTATAATACATTATGATTATACGTATTTAGCAAAATTTTAGCAATCGAAAAAAATCGTTATTGTCATTAGTTTACATTTGTAATAATGGCTTTGATTCGGCGTACACCAGCTGAGGATGACTCCTCTTTCTTGATTTTAAAGCCGCCCAGCTCTCCGGTTGTTTCAGCGTGTGGTCCGCCACAGACCTCCATGCTGAAATCGCCAGCTGTATAAACTTTAACCTGCTCTCCATATTTTGCGGCAAAAAGTGCTGTAGCCCCTTTTTCTTTTGCCTCTTCAATAGTCATTGTCTCAACTTTTACCGGTAGGTTCCGTTTGATCTGCTCATTGACAATATCTTCCACCTGCTGTTTTTCCTCAGGGGTCATTTTGGCCGGATGGGAAAAATCAAAGCGTAGACGGGCGGTCGTGATGTTGGAACCCTTCTGGGTGGCATGTTCCCCCAGTACAATTTGCAACGCTTTATGCAGCAGGTGTGTGGCTGTATGCAGACGGGTGGTTGCTACTGTGTTATCAGCCAATCCGCCTTTAAAGGTGTTGGCTCCCTGCTTGGAAAGCTCCTGATGCTTTTTGAAGGCCTTGTCATATCCAGCCCGATCAACTGCTAGTCCCTGCTCGTTGGCCAGCTCTTCCGTGAATTCCAGCGGAAATCCATAAGTGTCGTAAAGCTTGAATGCCGTACGTCCAGAGAGTGTTGTCTGCTTGTGGGTAACAAGCGCAGTTGCCACTTTGTTAAATTCTCGCTGACCTGATGTCAGTGTCTTTTCAAAACGGCTCTCTTCAGCCGTCAGCTCTGTTACGATCGTCGTGCGATTTGTTTCCAGTTCAGGGTAGACATGTTTATAATTGTCGATAACCAACTTAGCCAGTTCACCGGTATAACCAGTCGAAATACCCAGCATCTTGGCATAGCGTACCGAACGGCGTATCAAACGACGTAAAACATAGTTAGCTCCCATATTGCCGGGTTTAACGCCGCCCTTAGGATCACCAAGGATAAATACTGCCGTACGCATGTGGTCAGCGATAATGCGCTTAGCCCTGGTGTGTTGCTCTTCGTTTTCAGCTTGTATTGTTGTCAGCTCTTTAATTTTAAGCATCAATGGAGCGAAAAGCTCTGTTTCGTAAACAGTCTCGTAACCGTTCATCATACAGATGGTTCGCTCAACACCCATGCCGGTATCAACATTGTTCTGTTTAAGTGGTTCGTATTTTCCTTCTGCAGTTTTGTTGTACTGCATGAAAACATCATTCCAAATTTCAATGTACTTGCCACAATGACATCCCGGACGGCACTCTTCTCCGCAACAATCTACTCCAGTGTCGATGAACATCTCTGAGTCAGGGCCACAAGGTCCGCTTGTTCCCGCTGGACCCCACCAGTTATCTGATTTTGGCAGTGCGTAAATGCGCTCTTCAGGAATGCCCAGTGATTTCCAGATATCAATGGATTCGTCATCACGAGGAATATCCCCTTCACCTTCAAAGACAGTTACACTCAGTTGATCTGCAGTGAATCCCAGCTCCTGGGTTAAAAACTCAAACGACCATGTAATGGCCTCTTTCTTGAAATACTCGCCCAGAGACCAGTTTCCCAGCATCTCAAAGAATGTCAGGTGACAGGTATCGCCAACCGCATCAATATCGCCTGTACGTACGCATGTTTGAACATCTGTCAGCCTGCGGCCTGATGGATGTGGTTCACCTAAAAGATATGGCACCAGCGGATGCATGCCTGCGGTTGTAAAGAGTACCGTCGGGTCATTCTCCGGTATCAGCGATGCTCCCGAAATAATGGCATGCCCTTTTGATGCAAAGAAGCTTAGGTATTTTTCGCGTAGTTGGTCAGCTGTCAATTTCATAATTTTCTGTATTTGTATTTCTGGAATAATGTGGTGGCGGCTCTATGAGCCGCATTGTATGGTCCTGTATCAAAATAGTGGCTGTTATTTCTTTCCTCGTGCAGCAGGAGCAGGGGCTTTGTTAATAAGTTCAATAATCTTATCAACAGTTTCCGGGTGGGCACGCAGGAATTCGGTGGCCGCAATAGATCCTTGTCCAATCTGCTCAGAATTAAAGCTGTACCATGAACCTCTTTTAAGTACAATGTCGCGTGCAATCGCAGCATCCAGAACAGAGCCTTCCCAGGAAATTCCACGTGAATACAGAATGTCAAACTCTGCTTCAGTGAAAGGAGCGGCAACTTTGTTTTTAACAACCTTGACGCGTGTGCGGTTACCGATAACTGTGCCCGCTGAGTCTTTGAGGGCTCCAATGCGCTGTACATTGAGACGTACCGATGAATAAAATTTCAGAGCTTTGCCGCCGGGAGTTGTTTCCGTGTTTCCAAACATGACACCGATTTTCTGTCGGGTCTGGTTGGTGAAGAGGCAGAGCGTTTTGGATTGCGAAATGGAGCTGGTTAATTTACGCATGGCCTGCGACATTAAACGCGCCTGCAAACCCATATGGGAATCACCCATGTTGCCATTGATTTCAGCCTGTGGAGTAAGCGCGGCAACCGAGTCAATAACCACAACATCCAGAGTTCCGCTTTTGATAAGCTGCTCGGTAATTGTCAGAGCCTCTTCGCCGGAGTTTGGCTGCGAAACTAGAAGGTCATCCAGATTAACACCAATACGACGGGCGTAGTTGGGGTCCATCGCATGTTCGGCATCAATAAAAGCGGCCAATCCACCACTTTTTTGAGCATTGGCAATAATATGCAGCGCCAGTGTGGTTTTGCCGGATGACTCCTGGCCGTAGATTTCAACAACGCGTCCTCTGGGAAGACCGCCGACACCGAGAGCCAGATTTAAGGAAAATGAACCAGTGGAAATAACTTCGATGTTTTTATTTGCTGATTCATCACCCAGGCGCATTATTGCGGACTCACCAAACTCTTTGCGGATCTGACTGAGAACTGAATCCAGCTGCGTATTGCCTTGTTTTTTTTCGGCCATTGTTTGCTCCTTAGATTATTACGTAAAATTTTAATAGTTATCATAACAAATATATGATGTTTAGGGGAGGGTATTTGATAAAAACCAGGATGAAAATTTTCTGAATTTCAAGAATATAAGGTTTGTATAAAGATTGCCCCTTTTTGAATCGGGTCATGCTATCGGCAAGCGGTCCCGAGCATGGAGATAGATAAAGGCGCCTCCACGCGCGTTGCCTCAAAATAGATGCACACCGAAGACGTACCGAAATTGGGGTACTGGTTGCCTCAAAATCATGACACCGAGAGGTGTCTTATCTTTGAGGATGGTTTGTTAAAACCGTCTTCCTGTTACGTTTGTAATAATAGCATTTATTGAAGACAGTGTGAT